>CAYGQU010000451.1:0-2829 GCA_964352045.1 uncultured Planctomycetaceae bacterium | reverse complement strand
GCGTAGTCCGACATGTCGCCAACGACAGCCGTTTGGGGCAAGCCATGCTTTTTCAGCCGAGCATTGCAAAAGGCAACCGCCTTGGCGTTGAGATCGTTGCCGGCAATTTCATACCCCGCTTTGCCAAACCGATACATCAATCGACCAGTGCCACAAGCTGGTTCAAATAGTCGCTTAACCGAAGCCCCCCCCGGCAGCTTGGCGTACCTCTCGAAGCAACCGGTAAGGAAATCGTATTCGGCTTTCCAATCCGATCCGAAGACAAGATCGTAATACTTGGGATAGTCGTACAGATTGCCTGCAAGCGTTTCGGGCATAGAAAGAATCTTGGAAAAGCGTAGGGTATTAAAAATTAGTCAAGCGATCGATAACTGCCCCTTGGCAGATGGGGATAGGTATCGGGCGAAGAACTCAGGTACGATATACTAACAGCTATGGCAATTTGGGTCGCGAGGGTGTCGCGGCTCCTTGAGCCGAGTCTAGACGCACAACAAACTGGTAGAGTTCCTGATTTCTTCGTCGCTTTAAGGATAAAGAAGAGAATTTCACATGAATCCCCTAGAAGAAGCGATCTCGCCCCAAGTTCGGGTCTTACAAATCATCATCGGAGCCCTTGTATCGGGAGTCATGGTCTTTGGAATTTTGGTCACGACTGTCCTAACAGAACATCTCGATCAAGAAAAAGTGGCCGAAGCTGCCGAAGCCGAAGGCTTTGAAGCGGAAGCGTTAGAAGAACCTGCGCCGGTATTGCAATACCTTGGTTATGGTCTAGCTGCTACGGCAATTTTTATGTTTAACTTGGTTGGCCCGTTGGTCCGCAACCAAGCGCTAAAACAAATTCCTACGCCTCTTGAGGAACATCTCGATCAAACTTTGGGGGCATATCAAACCGGTGCGATCATCTCAGGAGCCATTCTTGAGGGTGCCGCCTTCTTCAATCTCATTGCCTACATGATCGAAGGAGCCATCGGGAATCTGGCCACCGCCGTTATCTTGGTGATGGGTCTTGCATCGCTCTTTCCGACCGTTTCTGGCGTCGCCAATTGGATCGAAGATGCCATTCGCAACCGAACCGAATCCGATTCCTACAACATCACATAAATCGTTGGCATCGTTCTACCGAGAGAATCTTACATGAGTACCGAGTCATATTACGATCTTGAGGAGCCGCTGTTGCCGAGCGTTCGACAGATGCAGCTTGTTACAGGCGGGCTAACATTGTCACCGATCTTGTTTACGATCATTACCTATTTCACACCAATGCTCGAACTCAATCAAGAAGCTGCTAAGCTTTTGATCGGGTTAGGGTTGCTGCTGGGGTTGATCGTGCTTGTAAGCTTTCGACCTCTTGGAAGGTTCGTTGCTCACCAAAGTGGTAAGTCCATTGAACTCGCTCAAGCGGTCGACCACCCCGCTTCGTTGGCTGGCGCGTATCATTCGGGCATGTTCCTCACGACGGCAATTTGCAACGGAGCTGCCTTTGTAAATCTGCTAGCCTATTGGGTAACACGTTCGCCAATGAGTTTACTCATGGGCATCATGTTAATCGCCTCAGCCACGACCCAAATCCCTCGACTCGAAGCGGTCGCCAATTGGGTTGGATATGAAACCGAAAGCCGTCGCAAAGATGCGTAACGTTACCGAACAAATAATTCTGATTATCGTTCTTCTTGGTCTAACGACTAGTGAAGCCAACTTTGCACACTCGCAAACATTAAACGGAGCAGCCCCCGCCGAGACGGAAGAAGAAAAACCGGCACCCAAACCGAATGTGCCCGATGCCCAATCGACGCCTCGTCGCGTCTTGATTGCTTTTATCGATCGCATGTCTCGCGATGATAAAAAAGGGGCTTCGGAACTGCTCGATTTGTCAAAACTATCGCCCGAAGCCGCGGCCGCAAAAGGTCCTGAGCTTGCTTATAAGCTCTATGCCACGATGCAAAGAGTGGCCGATCTGCCTATCGCAAAAATATCGGACGGAACTGAAATTAGCGAACTCTTTGCCGAGGTCCCCTCTAAAGCGGATTACGAGGGGAGATGGTCACTCGATAAATTAGATAAAAGCGATTTCAAAACCGGTGTCTCGAAAAAAGAAGCCGAGCTAATCGAAATTGCACGCGATGACAAAGGTTTTTGGAAATTCAGCAATGCTACCGTTAGCAAAATCGAAGAAATTTTTCTCGCCACCGAGAATAAGCCAAAGCAAAACATAGCTTTATCAAACGATAAAGAACCAACCAAGCCTTTCTCGATTTGGTATCGAGAGCTTTTCCCGGTTGTTTTGCATGACCCCCTGTTGGGAATGCCCACTTATCAGTGGATCAGCTTACTGGTTGTGACACTTGTTTGCCTCATTATCAAGCGAGTGGTCCAAGGTTTTTTCACTTGGGCAAGTGACCTTTATCTGCATCGTCACGATCCCGAATTCCATGGCAGTAGTGCAGCCGTCTGGAAACCTGTCGGCAACCTACTGCTCACAGCGATTCTCTATTACGCCTCGAAGTTCATTGGCTTGCCTTTACCAATTATTGGTTATCTGCTCGTTCTGTTGAAAATCGTTACGATTGCGACCGCTGTTTGGGCAACCTATCGGCTGGCTGACCTCGTTGGCCAATTTCTTACACGCCGCGCTAAACGCAGAGAGAGCCGTTACGATGAACTCGCAGTTCCGTTAAGCACGACCACGGTAAAGGTGCTTGCATCCTTAGCCGGGCTCTTAGCGGCCACCGCTACGTTCGCACCCGAAATGACCGCCACGGTGATTGGGGGTCTTGGCATCGGCGGTATCGCGATCGCACTTGCCTCGCAAGAAACGCTTAGCAATTTCAT
>CAYGQU010000450.1:0-2845 GCA_964352045.1 uncultured Planctomycetaceae bacterium | reverse complement strand
GCACAATTTCTTTGTCACGCACAACCGTTTCGTAGCCAGCAATCATGAGAACGGCACCCGAAGATTTCCAAATCCAACTTCTTCTAGCGGGCGAGCCCTCAACGGTCGCTACGGACAGCTCAGGAGCCCATTGCGTGAGCTCACGCTGCCAGTTTGTCACAAGAGGTTTGGGGCAAACAAGCAGTACGCGGCGAAGCTGACCACTATGCGCCAACAAACGTATCGTGGTAATCGCTTGCATCGTTTTACCAAGCCCCATCTCATCAGCCACAACGGCATGTTTACGGGGGTAAAGAAACGCCACGCCATCCATTTGATAAGGAAAAGGTGTAAACGGAAAGCTCAGTGACTCGGCTTCGATTAGCGATTCGAGTGGAGGTTGCAAAAGATATTGCAACCGATCGGCCAATTTTACGACATCTTGCGGAGGCCTAACGCGGGTGTATTTTTTGCTCGTTTGTTTCGCTAAAGGTTTTGCTGTGGAATCAATCGTCTTCTTATTAATAAGATCCAAAGGGGCTCGACCCGAATGCAGTGCCCGCCCTTCTGGTAAGAAACCACCATGGGCGCGAACTAAGATTTTTTCGGGAATGATACTCGCCACTTCCGGTGAACCAAGTGATGGTTGTTTAAATGCTTTGAATTCAACCTGCGTGTTACACCAATCCTGACTACCCAAATCTTGACTACCCAGTGCGTTCTGTCTGATCACTGGAATCTTCTTTGAAAAGTCCCCCGCCAAATAGCTTTGTTGAATGGCTACCTTCTGAGTTGAATCCGACGCATCATCAAGCGGCATCATGTGTGAGTACCTCATCATGATGCTCGTCGTGAAAACGACACGCTTCGAGGACCGCCTCTCGGACTCTACCGAATGGTTCTTTCAAATCGATCGACTCGCTTAGCTTATCAAGTAAAGATTGCGCTTTGGAGGTTAAATGATTATCTACTTCGTTCGCTAAACAGACAGTCTCGATAGAGTGCCGTTCACCCGCTTCGGTAGCGAGAGGATCATTGACAATCAACAAGTCCACATTGAACTGTGCTCGCTTGAGCAAAGCGCTACCGATTTGCTCAGCAATTAGATAGGGACGAAGCGTCGGACCAAATAAAATTTCTTGTGCGCGATTTGGATGAACTGTTTCGGTGCAATGAAATTCGAGCGGGCGCCCCCGATCCGAAACAATCAGGTACCCCCCCGTAAGGCCTTGATCTTCTCCCTCGACGATAAGCAGGTAGCCATATTTTTTTGCTTCTGTTACCGATTGATCTGTCGTTATTCGGGTCACTAGGATGTCACCTTCAGGAATGTCGTCGCTGGAGAAATATCGTTTTGCTAAGTAATTCGTGTAAGTCTATTTCTGGCATCAAAACCGAATGTAAGGACTGCCGTTGCTAATCAATGAGAGGAGCCACGCCTTTGGCAACCCTCCTTTTGGTGGGCAAAAATACTCTGGAGAGGGTCTAGAAGCCTGTTCTAATAGCAAATCGGCCTCCTCCAGGCAGATTCTTAAGCGTCATGCCCTAAGCCTCGGCGGGGACCGTAGAAACAACCCAATCGGTAGATATCGGTGCCAGCGGTGCCAGCGGAAAAAAAGTCCGTTAGAAAGTTGGTTCTATTCGTGCAAGAAACTGGAACTACAAGGCGTTGCTCGATAGACTGGGGTTATCACCAAGGTGAGGTGTGGGTTCGTCGCGAACCCTTTGAATTATTCCTGGCTTCTAAATTTACAAGCAATTTTTTCCCAATTAGATAGCTAGCAACTCACCTTAAGCTTGCCCCCCCACTTGCCTGATAGCTCTTAGGATACCTACTTCGCCCAGTCTGAAATCGTACCTGAAAATTAGTCTAAGTTAATCATCGGGTCTTTTTGATTATTGGTGGTGGTTAATGGTAATCTCACCAATTGCCTAGGTCTAACTACATGCTACTTTACGTTTACAATTGTTAACGGACACGCTCTACAAATTAGGGCCCTGTTAAAAAATAGGACTTCTTAATCCATGCCGAATAAACCAACTTTCTCGCCCCTCTTCTCTCAGGTCGATGTTTCGACAGGCTCGCAACCGTCGTCAACTTTGCCACCGGTAGAAGAGCAAACTGAAGTACTACGCGAAGTTCTTTCGGCTCAAGATCGCACGAATGAATTGCTCGAAGAACTCGTCGGTGCATTAACGGCACAAAACAAACAGCGCGCCGCTGAGCTCAATCGTTGGAAGTTATCGAATCCGAAACTCGCCAAAGGATGTCGTAATGCGGCCGAAACCCTTAGCGAAGTACAGGCTGAATTCCTCGAACGACTCACCGAAGAAGTTGAAGACTCGCAAGATGGTCTCACCTACGGTGACTTCATGCTGACCGAATTCGTTGATCGCTATGGCCCTCGCCTAGCTCATCTGAACGGAGTCATTCAAGTGTTGGCTCAACTTGGCAGCGCTTCCCCCTCGCCAGAAGATGATACTGACGAAGTCTAAGCTGTTCAATTTAGTAACGCTAAACTAAAAACACCTTGCCGACCCAGCAAGGTGTTTTTTTATGCTCAATACCAACCGCTAAATTAATCTGCATCTATAGATACCGTTCGTTACGAATTAGTAGCAATAGGTTAGTTGTCTCGCCAATGTTTGGCAGCTATTCTATTAGCCAGAAGCAAGTAACCTACCCAACGGCTAAGAATATGGTTCTCTTCGCCGCATTTAGTGCCTCAAAAATAAAAAGTATTTGCCGTGTCAGCAGCAGCCTCTCTCCCTTCGGCAACCGAATCCAAAGCCTTACTCGATGACCACGCGGTCGAGACAGTGCAATGGCATTTTCATGAATCAACTGGTTGCCCTTTTTGGCTCG
>CAYGQU010000449.1:0-2847 GCA_964352045.1 uncultured Planctomycetaceae bacterium | reverse complement strand
CGCGTGGGTTGGTTGATTTGCTGTGCAATCGTTTCGACCAAACACGAGAATTAGGACTTTCGATCGAGGCGGCGGGCACACACTTACGGCGCAGCGAAGGCCGCGTAGGTAACGCTATGTCACGGCTTTACGAAACCTATTGCGAACGGCTGAAAGCTGCCCGGCTATTTGACAAAGCAGCCCGATTCGATTTGGCATGCCGTGAAATAGCTGCGTGGCAAAATCCGATACAGTTGCTGGTAGTAGACAGCTTGATACCTAATTCGCCTACCGAAAAAAAATTGTTGGCACAATTGATCCTCCATTCGGAGGAGACTTTGATTTCGGTCGTTGGTAGGCCAAGTGATCGGTTAGGCGAAGCGACCGGTTGGACGACTTTCGTAGAGTCACTGGGGGACACGAGCGCTGCTTTTGTTGAAAAACGAACAATCCAATCCAGAGAACTACCCAACGGTAATCAAATTGGTTCGTTATCCTCCCTTAGCGCGAATCTTTTTGCAGAAAACGTTGTTGAACCATCGCTTGATGTCGATCAAGCGATGGAAGTCATTGCCAGTTCCTCAATCCAGGAAGAGCTACGACAAGTTGCCCGCCGCGTTAAGTTGCTGTTGATAAACCAAATGGCTAAGCCGAACGAGATCGTCGTCGTCTCGAATCAAATAGTGCGACATGCAACGGAGATTGATACGACATTTTCTGAATACGGAATCCCTGCCGTTGTTGAAACGTATCCGATGCTGAAGGAGTCTGCTTGGGTGCGTGTCGTTTTGCAATTGCTTGAAGTCGCCAGCACCGATTGGCAGCAAGAACCCTTGTTGGCAATACTCGGCCGCCGCGAATTGAAGGCAATCCGTCCTGACGAACGGCACGATGCCGTAAAACTGATCCATGAACTTGGCCTACCCGGAGGAGGCCGCTACTTGATCCAACAGGCCGAATCGCTGGGGGGGCGTGCCAAGGATGCGTTCCCCCCTCGCCACGCCGCCATCGCAAAAAACGGGCTTGGTGCGCTGATAGCGATCAGTGATGCCCTTGATAAATTACCAGAGAAAGGGACCCCGTTAGTTTGGTTCGACGCTCTTTGCCATGCGGTCCAGCAACTCAAATACGAGTCGCATTCATCGAAGATCATACGAACCCGCGATCGCTTAGCCCGAGAAACATTGGAAGCGTCGTTTATTGATCTCGAATTGTTAGCCAATTGGCGTGGAGGCAAGAATCCGGAATTAACATTAAGTGAACTGCTGAAATTGATTTCCAATTGGTCAGATCGCATTGGCTTGCCTACAACCAACACAAGCGAGGCCAATGTGTTTGTTGTTTCTGCCGAAACTGCAATCGGATTGAATCCGAAGCATCTGTTTATCGTTCGTTTAGATGAGTCCTCGTTTGCCGCGAATAGTTCAAGAGAAACAATTATAGATGATTCAGAAGCGGAAGAATTAGAAAAAGTCTCGTCAACTCCTACAGCTAAAACCGCGATTGAACGGATACTATTCCAACAGCTAACTGCCTTGCCAGCTGAAACCTTAACCTTTTCGTATGCAGCGTTGGACGAAAAGGCAGTAACGCTTCACCCCTCACCTTATCTAACCGAAGTTGAAAGACTCTTTCCACTGAAGGCGCTTCGTAAGACCAGCTATCGACTCGGTGCGATTGATTTGCAGGCAAAGCCTTACAGCCTGCGCGAACAACGCCTTCAAGCGGTTGGCAGTTTAGTGGAAGGCAAGATAGAACCCATAGTTAAGTTGTTTGATCAGCAAAACCTTTGGCAAAGAAAATCACTAAGCGGGGTGCTCGAAGTCGTTTCACAGCGTTGGCGTGGCGACACGTTTGGCTTTGCCGAAGGAATATGCTCCTCGGCACGAGCAACCGAATGGCTCACCAAGAAATTTGGTTCACAGCATCACTGGAGCGCTAGCCAGCTAGAGATGTACGCCAATTGTCCTTACAAGTTTTTTACTAAGTACTTACTAGATGCGAATCCGTTAGGTGATTCGCAGTTTGAAGTTGATTATCGGCGTCGCGGTACGCTGTTGCACGATGCCATGGTCACTTTGCATTCGACACTCAGTAAAAAATTAGGTCGGGGTGATCGCTTAAGTGATCTGGAGGGAGAAACGCTTAGCGAACTCTTTCGACAAGCAGTCACCTCGGTTGCCAGCGCGCGCGGTTTACCCAGCCATGAAATTGCACTCGGCGAGATTGAACAAGAGCAAACGCTTGCATGGGCCGAATTGTATCCGAAGCAGTTGGTCAGCTTTGACAAAAAATGGTCGTCGCTTGAGGATCCGCTCAAACCGCAGTATTACGAAGCCCGTTTCGGTCCGATGCACCGCGATCCAGACACAGAACTCGAAGACCAAGTATCGACCGACGAGCCCTATCCGTTCCAGCTGCCGAACGGCGAAGTACTACTTCTTACCGGTAAGATCGATCGCATTGATGTCGGAGAAATCGCAGGCCAAACCGTTTTTGGTATCGTTGATTATAAGACGGGGAGTAAAAACGATACCAAAAAGGAAGAGGTCATCTCGGGAAAAAAAATACAGCTCGTACTCTATGCCTTAGCAGCCGAAGAGCTATTCTTCGATGCCGACAACGCAATCCCCATCGCGGCTGGATATTGGGACATTAAAGAGAAAGGTTTCCTTGCGGCAGGCAAACTAGAACTCGCAAATATTGACGAAAACGGGGCGACACTCAGCCCGGATTGGGCTGACACGATCGAGGCGGTTCGCACAAGGGTTGGAACGATTGTCGAAGGGGTCCGCCATGGCGAATTTCCGATGCATAATACGGATAAAGATTGTGGCAAATATTGTGATTACAAAACGATTTGCCGCG
>CAYGQU010000448.1:0-2856 GCA_964352045.1 uncultured Planctomycetaceae bacterium | reverse complement strand
CGTCGTGTCGGTTGCTGTCGGTATTTTGACCTTCATTATGATCGCCATCGTCCCGGCGTTTGAAGCGATCTTTACCGACTTTGGGCTCGAGCTACCTTTCATGACCCAAATGCTAGTTGGCGTCTCAAACTGGGTCGTGAACTATTGGTTCCTCATCCCCGGCATCCCCGCCTCGGTTTGGTTGTTTATTAAACTAATCCGTAAGTTCAAGCATGGCCGCATTGGCTGGGACCAATTCATTATTAAAGTCCCCATCTTCGGCGGATTATTTGAGAAGAATACGCTTGCACGAACGACCCGAACGCTGGGTACGCTGATTGCCAGTGGCGTACCGATTCTTGAAGCGCTCAACATTACGCGTGACACGGCAGGCAACGCAACGTTTGAGCGGATGTTTACGAAAATTAGCGATGCGATTAAAGAGGGTGAGTCGATTGCAGCGCCGATGAAAGAAAACTCGGTTCCTGGCTTCCATCCTGTGGCGGCGATGTTTTGGTTTGTCTTTATCGGCGGCCCGATTGGGCTATTGATTTACATGCTGAAATTTCGTCAGCGCATTGTCGATGACATTGTGGTCAACATGGTTGACGTCGGTGAAGAGACGGGTGAACTCGATACGATGCTTTATAAAGTGGCTGACGTGTATGACGAACACGTTGCGGTCCTGACCGATAGCCTTACCAAGTTGCTAGAGCCTTTGTTGGTGATTTTCCTTGGTGGTGCAGTCGGCTTTATCGTGATCGCGCTGTTTATCCCGTTGGTCTCGCTGATCGAGAACCTCAGTTAAACGAATTTAAAAAATAACAAACGACGATTGGCAGCAGGGGCAAAACTGCTTCCTTAAGGATAAAAATGATGAGACAAAATTCGAATCTTCGGCAATCTTCCCGATCAGGTTTCACGCTGGCTTCCCGATCAGGTTTCACGCTGGTCGAGCTGTTGGTCGTGATCACGATCATCGCGATCTTAGCGAGCCTCTTGCTTGCTGCCGCCTCAGGAGCATTGGGACGAGGCGAAGAGACTCGTATCAAAGCGCAGATTGATCAAATCAACGGTGCGTTTGAGGATTACAAAAATACATTAGGAAGTTACCCACCAAATGCACAGTACCCTTCGACCAACGTAACGGATGCTAACAAGGTACTTTCAGCCTTTAAGCGACATTTCAAAAAAGCTTATCCGCAGCATCGCGAGACAGAGCAGTTGATTCGTGCGCTTGTCGGACTTGGAACGGGAGCTAATTTCGACAACCCTAACTTAGAAGGTGGCATGACGGCCGCCGAATCGCTTGTCTTCTTTCTAACCAAGATGAGCGATGATCCACGGTACCCGATTTCCGGGGTAGGCGGTCCTTCCTATTCATTGGTAAATGCTCCAACCAATACCGAAGAAGCTGACCCAGTTGAAAACCGCTCATGGTGGCTCGAACCACAAATTCAGAATCTTGGACCTCGTACTGATAGCAATTTCTTTGATGCGACCGACGGTCGATTCATCATCTACACCGATCCTCAAGGGGGTGGGCAACGACAGCTTAACTTTTGGTATCTGAAAGATCCTAGTCGTTTTGCTCCTTATGCCTACTTTGATACCTCACGGGCATCAACCGTATCTCCAGCCGACGATGTTGCCGCAGTTTCAACGTTAACGTCTATTTTTGCCGGTGCTGATGCTGATATTTTGAATCAGATGAAAATCGTCTATGCGGTGAAGCAAACGATCCCCGCCGCGATTTCGGATGATACGAAGAATCTTTATACCTTTACCAATAAGGGTAAGTTCCAAATCATTCACGCGGGGCGTGACGAAAGCTGGGGTGCGTTCCCCGTGATTTCCACCACGACGAGTTCAGGTGGTGCTTATCGAGAATTGCTCGAAGCGGGTACAAGCAATGTCGTTGCCGTTACATACCCTGAGGGTCCGTGGACGCTCGATCTAGCTGATACGTTGACCAACTTCACGGACGGTACCCTAGCGGATGCCCAGCCATGAGTCGTTTCATCCAACAATCCGAACTGGCGAATAACGAGCATCGCGGCATGACGCTCGTTGAGCTATTGATCGCTTTGGTCATCATTACCTTTTTGGCGGCGCTCTTGCTTGGTGCCGCTGCCGTGGCTGGCGAAACCGCCCGCGAAGCACGCACCAAACAACTTATCACTCGGCTGCATGCCCTGGTCATGGAACGCTACGATTCTTATCGAAGCCGACGCGTTGACGCCGAGTTCGACGGTTCGGGGCAAACGCTTGCCGCCCAACGGTTGCACGTTTTGCGTACCACCATGCAAATGGAAATGCCCGATCGTTGGAGTGATATTCTTAATGATCTGCCTACGAACGCCACGCCGACGGTCGTTCGCGCAAGTACCTACAACCCTGATAACGATGCCCCTTACCGTTTATACAACGCTGGCGAATCAAGCTCAGGCAGTTGGGTGACGATTCAACGCACAGCGCTCAACCTTCTTTATCTGCGTCAGTATGCCCAGCTAACGGTCAATCTTTCAGATGAGGAGGAGCGAAATGCTTTGTTTCGTAACCAAAGTGCCGAGTGTCTTTACTTGACCATCATGTATGGCACTGCCGAGGGGGAAGCCCGAGGGTTGTTCAAAGAAAACGTAATCGGCGATACGGATGGCGACGGGGCGCTCGAGTTCCTTGATGGTTGGGGCAATCCGATTCGTTTTTTGCGCTGGGCCAAAGGGTACGACAGTTACTCAGACTTGCAATCGGTTGATAACTTACAATCTAACACCGACACGCCGACCCACGATCCGTTTGACATGTACCAAGTCGATACGAACCTGCATCGAGGAAGTACCGAGACGCTCGAAATTCCAACGAAGTTGATTCCAC
>CAYGQU010000447.1:0-2861 GCA_964352045.1 uncultured Planctomycetaceae bacterium | reverse complement strand
CATCCAAGCTGCTAGGAATATTCACACCGCCAACTGCTGCCCCACCAATGCCAGTTGATGAAGCTGACGAAGGGGCTTCGGGCTTCGGAGCAATCGGGTCAGGCAATTGGCCCATGGGTGCGATTGCTTCGGGAGCAGCTCCATCGTCGAGTAGTGGAAACGATTTTTCGAGCGTTGTGGAGGTTTCAACCGCTAACGCTTCGAGCGCTTCAGGACGAATTCGTACTTCCGACTCGGCAGTTGTCCTGAAACCGGTACCTGCAGGAATCAGGTGACCAAGAATCACGTTTTCCTTGAGGCCAACAAGGTGGTCCGTTCGACCAGCCAAGGCAGCTTCGGTAAGAACCTTTGTTGTTTCTTGGAAACTGGCCGCCGAGATAAAGCTACTCGATTGAACCGATGCCTTAGTAATACCGAGCAACTGCGTGGTCGCAGTCGCTTTCTTCGGCTTGGTTCCCTTAGCAATGTCTCCACCGAGGGCTTCGATTTGTGCATTCGCCTGCTCAAGAGCCGACTTGGGCACAATCGCATCGACGGCAAACTCGCTGTCACCTTTGTCAGTGATTTTGAGGCATTCGTTAATTTGATCGTTGGCAAGACGGTAATCGTACTTGTCAAGAATCGAACCCGGTAGCAAGTTCGTATCGCCAGGCGATTCGATTTTTACTTTACGCAGCATTTGCGAGACAATGATTTCAATGTGCTTATCGTTGATCTCCACACGTTGACTACGGTAAACGTTTTGAATCTCACGGGTCAAATACTCTTGCACGGCCTCCTCGCCCGAAACAGCCAAGATATCGTGCGGTACGAGCGGACCATCGACAAGCGAATCACCCGCCTTGATGATGTCGCCCGAGTGAACACGCAAGTGCTTGTTGTGCGTGACAAGGTGCTCGCGTTCGATGCCGCTTTCGCTACGAACGATAATCGAACGCTTACCACGTTTCTTCTCAGCCATGATATCGACCTTACCGTCGATTTCAGCAATCACGGCAGGATCTTTTGGCTTGCGAGCTTCAAAGATTTCAGTAACGCGGGGCAGACCACCGGTGATGTCCTGCGTACCACCCGCTTCACGCGGTGTTTTAGCGATCAAAGCCCCTGGCTTGATCTTCGCACCTTCTTTGATTTCGATGTGAGCCTTTTCGGGCATGTAGTAGAAGTCAAGAATCTTTCCATCCTTCGGATCTTCCACAACAATCTGCGGATGTAGATCGCCCTTGTGCTCCATCACAATGTAACGCATTTGACCACTGGGGTCTTTTTCGCCACGAATCGTTTGGCCTTCGACCAAGTCTTCGTAACGAATCTTACCACCCGTTTCGGCAAGAATTGGAATCGAGTGCGGATCCCATTCGCAGACAATATCGCCTGCTTTGATTTCATCCCCTTCGGAAAGCTTAATCACCGCACCCGTTGGAATTTCGTACTTCTCAACTTCCCGACCACGGTCGTCAACAAGAGCGAGTTCGCCGTTACGTCCAAGAACGACCAAGTCTTCGTCTTCGTTCTTCACTGCGTTGAGCTTAGCAAAGCGAACGAAACCACCTTTTTGGCACTTGATATCCGACTGCTCAACGTCACGCTGCCCCACGCCACCAATGTGGAAAGTTCGCATCGTAAGCTGAGTACCGGGTTCACCGATACTTTGGGCAGCAATGATGCCGACAGCCATCCCCTCTTCAACCATCGAACCAGTTGACATGTCCATACCATAACATCGACGGCAGATGCCGAGCGGTGCCATACAGGTCATGGGGCTACGAACCTGAATCTTCTCAAGGCCAAGCGCTTCGACCTTACGAGCAATATCGGCAGTCATCATTTCACTTTCGGCAACGATGACTTCGTCCGTGATCGGGTTCACAATGTTTTGGCGGCTGACACGGCCTTTGATCGAGTCAGCAAGACCCACCTCAACCTTTTCACCACGATAAATCACACCCTTCGTAATGCCTTGCGTCGTACCACAATCTTCCATCGTGACAACGACATTTTGGGCAACGTCGGCAAGCTTACGCGTGAGGTATCCCGAGTCAGCCGTCTTGAGGGCCGTATCGGCCAAACCTTTTCGAGCACCGTGGGTCGAACTGAAGTACTCGAGTACGGTCAAGCCTTCGCGGAAGTTAGCTTTAATCGGCGTTTCGATAATCTTACCCGACGGCTTCGCCATCAGGCCACGCATACCGCCAAGCTGACGCATCTGCTCGACACCACCACGAGCACCCGAGTGTGCCATTAGGTAAATCGGGTTAACGTATTGATTTTCGCGATAGTCAATTTTAAGGGCGTCCATCATCTCGGCCGTAATCTCTTCGCGAGCATGCGTCCAAGCATCGAGGACCCCGTTGTAACGTTCACCTTCAGTGATGATACCACGTTGGTAGAGCTTGTTACGCTTAACCACTTCCTTATCGGCAGCAGCGATGATCTTGCCCTTCGTTTCGGGCGTCACTAAGTCGTCCGTACCAAACGAAAGTCCACTAAGCGTTGAGAGCTTGAAGCCAAGTTGGTTCATGTCGTCAAGCAAATCAATAGTTTGACGACGACCGAGGAATTCGTAACTATCGCTAATTACCTTCGAGAGTTCGCCAGAACGCATTGCCACGTTGTAGTAGGGCATGCCATCAGGAAGCATATCATTGAAGAAGGTACGACCGACGGTCGTTTCAATAACTCGCCCTGCCTTGGTTGGGTCGTCCATTTCTTCGCGTAGGGAACATCCCGCTGGCAAGCGAACTTTGATCTTGGCGTGCGTGTGGACCTGCCCCACGGCATGTGCCATTTCGACTTCTTCGAACGTGCTGAAGGTCATCCCGTCGCCTGGAGCAGAAGGGACTTCCATCGTGATGTAGTAG
>CAYGQU010000446.1:0-2863 GCA_964352045.1 uncultured Planctomycetaceae bacterium | reverse complement strand
AGGCGGCCCTCTTCGAGGGCTTGTTCAGCCGCGAGCGTTAGCTGTACCAAGGCAAGTTTTTGGAGTCGAAGGTCTTCGGCATAGGCGGGTAACGGTAGCATCAAGTCTTCGCACCGAAGGCCATCGAGGTCTAGTTGGCCTTCGCCATACAACGTAAAACGGATTTGCATTTTCCCCTGCGGATCAAGGGGGAGGTCATCAACGGCGAAAATGAGTTCACCCCAGTTGGTGGTTCCGTCGTCTTGCTTACGCAATAGTTGTTCAGCACGAACTGTTGTTTGTGATGAATATTTGCCGTCGGTTGTTAGCATTTCAATCTGTAGCCGTGCTTCGGGAGCAAGCTGCTTAGCATAGGCATGAAAGAGGACTGCTAGTTGTCCGGTTTCGGGTATCGGGAATGGATCGGATGTTGCTGAGCAGGGCTCCCCTCGAGTGGAAAGTTGGAGTGTATGCTCCCCCTCAAATGCCGATATATTGTCGATAGGGCCAGTGCAACCAACCGTACGCCAAGAATTTGGCTGTCCTAATTCGTCTTGTTCCTCAAAAGAAGGGTTGCTTACTTTTTGATAAAGACGCCGCACTGTGCGGTCTGCTTTTTTGAGACTTTCGATTCCTGAACGAAGCTGCTCTTCGGCAAGGTTAACGGGCTTAAGTCGGATTCCAGCTGTGTTAATGCCAGTTGTTGAGAACCTCCACGAAAGTGATTCGTAAGGTCCTATGTCAATGGTCATAGCATGCTGACCCGTTTCATACCATTCAGGCTCATAAGGAGAATCACTAATCGGAATGGCTAAACAACGGCCTGGTACATTAAGTGTGATGTGCACCTTACGTTTCCACGGAGTTCGGTTTGTAGCCGTAAGGATTGATCCGGGAGCGTTTCCGTGAACCACTTCGGTCACCAATAGCGTAACATCTTGAAGTGCTGGATTCGCCTGCTCTTTTGACATACTGCCGACAGGCGTTGCTGCTGCAAGACGCCGTAACTTAGTTGCCGATTTGTCAATCCAACCAGCCGCAGCACTTCCCGAGTCGATAATCGTTGTCACGTTTGTGTCAGCTAATTGCGAAGCCAAGACACTTGCCATTTCGGAGCTATCAGCAACAACGCACGAAACCGATAGATCTTGTTGATTCAGTTTGCCTGCAAATAACTTAGCAGAATCGGCAAGGCGGTAGTTGAAGCGAGAATCAGTAACCACTCGGACACTTTTCTCTATAGTTTTCTCTTCTTGTTTTGCTGCCTGTTCGATGCTGTTGGTGAAAACGACACAGCTGGTGGCCGCCAGTGGGTCAACTGGGTCTGCTGACAAGGGGATCGCCAAGTCGGCAAACCCTTGATCGCTTGCGAGGGTAAATAAGCCAGAAGCTTGCAGAGTATTTGCCGCGCTAGAGGACTTGCCAAGTCGGGGAAGAACTAAATCGCTTAAAAGGGGATTCGATTTCAACTCATAGGGAATAAGTAGGCAGTTCCTTTGACTACCTAAAGAATAAACTTTGCTAAGGCTTTGGTAGGCAGAATGTAATTGTTGCTCTTTCCATTTCTGCCAAGCCTCTGGCACATTCTTATGTATTGCGGTGGAATAGTTTTCTTCCGTACGTGCAAGATTCATCGGCCAACTCAACTTGCTATCGCTTAAAAAATGGTCAACCGTTGCTGTATCGAAACCTCCTTCGTCATTGGCAAACAACAAAGGGGTATTGGCATCTAAACGAATTGCAAGCTGGCTTAGCGAAGGATGTTTGCCATAGGCTGTGAATAAATCTTGTCCAATCCTGCCTAGTTCTTTTCTGACTCTTGGATCGAGTAGGTTGTAAGCCGACCGGAAAGGATGCTTACTGTTTTCCGACTGCCACATGATGCCTTCGCCACGAGGCTGCCTACGTAGCCGTTCGAGAATTGGCAGGGGACCAGCAAGCGAGACATTGGGGATTAGCTGTAAACCGCGACGATCAAATTCATGGAGTAGAACTTCCAATAAATCTAATTTGGGGAGGTCACTGACTCCCAAAGCCCAAGTCCCCATATCGTAACGCGGCGTTCCACGAAGTGAATCAAGCGATGTTAAAGCAGAACCTTCTTCGTTGATTAAAATAACGGCAGTGTTGGCGCCAGAAAGTTCGACACGGTCTGCAATGCGTTGTGCTGATTCGAAGTGAGTTTGCAAATCGGTATAGTCGTAAAGTTGACTTGGGGAAACTGCATGCGAAGCGCCCACTTGTTTTGCAAGATTGGCATCTTGCCAATTAATCGCTACCGTTCGTTCATACTTTACTGGCTCGACACTGCCAGTCGCTTTGAAAACACGTATTTTTCCATATTGGGCCGAATCTCTGTGGCTCGGATTGCTCATCAGTAGCAAAGGTGTGCTAGTACGCGGCCAGAAGAGAATCTGAGCAATCTGCTTTTTCTCTGTATCACCCCAACGTGATGTGCGATGAACAACCGTTTCACCTAACTCTCGCAATTCGCCATTTTGATTTGTATCAAGCAACGTCAATCCCAGAAGTTGCTCGCTAGCGCCAGGCTTGATTTCGATTTCTACCAAATGGGGCTTGCCGGGTGTACCAATTGCCAAAGGATAGGCTTGCCAATGCGCTGCTCCGGCATCGGTTTTAGATGGAAGTACGACTTGGTCACCTCCCGCAGTTCGTTTGGCCCCCTTTGCAAGGCTCGAAACAATTGTGGGCTCTCCATTGCGAGTGTATTTACGCCAATCAATCCATTCTGAAATCTTCGCATCAGATTTCGACGAAGCTGGATTGTACGAATAAATCTCTTGCCAATCGCCAGGCGCAGTAGGACGCGATTCTGAGTCCATAACAAGCAGCTGAAAACTACGCTCGGCAAGTGGTCTTGAAT
>CAYGQU010000445.1:0-2877 GCA_964352045.1 uncultured Planctomycetaceae bacterium | reverse complement strand
TCAACGTAGGCCAAACTATACATTAGAAGTGGTATCAATCGTGGGGGCAGGTCAGTATTGGTGATTTAAAAATACGTGACAGTGAGCTTTAAAAAGTACGAGCAGTTACAAAAAATGGAAGGCATAAAAAAAGCAACGAGCTACTTAAAGGTTCAGGTATGGACGTTGCTGAAAGAGCAACCGCAACTGAATTGAGATCGCGCCAAATTGTAAAGTCAGCCGCATCGACAATGCCATCCGCGTTACCATCCGCTCGAAGATCTAAAGTGCTACCGTATGTCGTAGACCATACAGAGTAGTCGTCTAAATCGATCGATCCATCCCCGTCGTAATCTCCTGGCAAATCTTCTAATGCGGTTTTTGCTTCGTAAGCCCTTCTCAGTAGTGAATTGGGATCACTTGGATTGGAATCTTGTGCTAACTCCCAAATAATAAGGTTTTGAAGATTATTTTCATCAGCAAATTGTACCCGTTGTTCAACAAGATCAGGACCAGGAATCCAAACCGTCTGTCCTTGATAACTGTAGTAATTACCGTCGGAAGTAGAACCTCCACTCTCAAGTTGACCGTAGGTAAAAGCACTACCATTAGTTAAGTTTCTGCCATAAAAAGGTAAGCCTACTCCGATTTTTTCAGATGGCGATCCGTTACCCCATTTACCAAAAACCCATGGTCGTTGATTCGTTGAACCAGGAGAATCCGTCCAAGCTTGTAGTGCATCTGCCGTATGCTCGGGTAATGAATGCTCACCATTATTCGGATCACTGGGATCATTACTCCACCAACCCAGGTCGTACGTCATAAGAGAAACACCATCTATCGCATCAGGACCGGTAAATATACTGTTGGATATAACGAGAGAAGGTGCCACCGTCGCGTAAACACGACGTTCTGCACCAACTTCTTGCTTGATACGCTTAAGCAAAGCAGGGTAAGAGCTATCAAGTTCGACGCCATTATTGGGATGCTCCCAATCAATATCAACGGCCATCGCTCCGGTCTCATCCAACAGACTAACAATATTTTCAGCAAGCACTGTCCTTAGTGCCGAGCTAGCTGCTACGTTCGTAAACGTAGCGTCTTGTGAAGCGCCTCCAAGCGTAATGTCTAGTCGAGGTCGATCTGCTGCGGGCAAGCCATCTATAATTGCTTTAATTGCTGCAATATTATTCTTATGCGATGCAATACTGCCAGACAAAGATGTGATCTCCCCATTACTTCCTGCTGATAAACCGAAATAACGAACCTCGTCCAACATAACCAACTGATTCGGCAAGATGTTATTCAAATAGTTACTATCTAACCGATAGTGTGGGACGTATCCAACAAGCTCGACAGCTGACGAATTCAACGGAGCAATAAAAAGATTTATCAATAGCGATGCAAACCGTATTGAAAAATGTTTTTGAGTATTCATCGTTATATTGATCGCAAAAAGTATAGATTAAAATTTAATTGGTATGCGTGGCACTTCTTATTTACTCTACGGAAAAATCTCCGTTACATGACTCCCACGTCCAAGAGAATTAAATGATCTTAGACGTATGGGAGAATTTTTTTTAACAGCAATAGGTTTATGATAGAGATGCGAGCTTGAAGTGGGATCCGAACCATCATCGGTATAACGCATCTCAATTCCAGGAAAAGCGACGTTTGCGTTTAAGTATCCTTCGTGCAACCAAGCCCCTACATTCGGTAAATGATATTCTACTCCACCATGCAGCTTATCCAGTCGCAAAAGCTCAACGGTTCCTAAGTGACGAGAAAAATCTGCCCATGAACGAATTCTAGACGATTCAGTTTCATTACTTTCCGAAAGTTTGAAGGGCCTAGACCACGCACGCTCAGCTAGTGCAAGTAATCGAGGGAAGGCCATTGACTCTAATCTTATCGAGCTAGTCATGTTCTCTCCCCACAGATGACCTTGGATCCCTTTGATTCTCTTCCTGCTATCGGTGGCAAGTCGTATTTTTCCATCGATTGCTTCGGCTGTGATAGGATTTCCTAATCGATCTTCCTTCAAATGGGCAAAGCAGTCATAAGGATCGAATTGGAATACTTCGCGAGTATTTGTATAACCAGCCCAATAATATCCAGTCTCATTAGGATTAGTTGAGTAGGCTAAATCAAAATAGAGATTCGTGGCGTGACACAGTACAACATCGATACCTGCATTGGCCAATCGATAGCCAGCATCTTCTTGCCCCCAACCCCAAACATTATTCCAAACATAGGCAGTCTTGAATCGGCTATCAGGATTAAGGGCTTGCTGCTTTACACTAACGGATCCTGTTTTAGATCGAGACAAGAAAACCTCTTCCCAACCAGCAGCATTTATTTTTGATGACTCTACAATCAGATTCAAACGCTTCAGAAACTCATCCATAAGCAAATCTTCGTCCGTTACTTTACGAAATGATTTTGCTTCGATCTGCTTATCCAAGAAGTCTTTGCAGTAAGTCGATTTACTCCAACAATCATGAGGAACCTCATCACCACCAATATGAATTGAAGAGAATTCAATATCTGCTACTGAATACATTGCCTCAATCTCTGAAACAACGTGCTGGATAAATGCGTAGGTTGAATCAAGACAAACATCAACAACATTATCGTTCCACATCTGGACCGACTCATAGATTGATTCATCTTCAGGATCTCGCAGAAGAAACTCCTTAGCTTTTTCGTACTGACCAAGTGACATGAAGCGATCATAACGGACTGCCATTGATCGAATAGCTGCTCTTGAATGGCCTGGCAAATCTATTTCAGGAATAACTTTGATGTGTCTTTTAGCCGCGTACTTCAAGATATCGATAAACTGCTCTGTCGAATAAAATCCACTTCCTGGTGACACGTCAAGCTGAGGGCCTGAGC
>CAYGQU010000444.1:0-2882 GCA_964352045.1 uncultured Planctomycetaceae bacterium | reverse complement strand
AGTAAAAGTAACCGCAAGAATCCGCTCGGGACGCACACCCGAGCGGATTAGCTCGGCAATGCGAAAAGTGACCACCCGTGTCTTACCTGTACCCGCCCCCGCCAAGACCAGCAGAGGGCCGCTGAGCGTCTTTACGGCATCATGTTGGGCTTGATTCAGTCCGTAAGACATAAGTGACTAGGGCTTGCTATTTAGCGTAAGTGGCGTTGTCGTGAGGACTTCTCATTTAACAAATCGAGGCAAATCCAACTCAATAAAACTGAGGCTAGGTAATTTGAGTCCTCAGGACAAGGAGTTGACTTGAGCACAAATCTTGATAGCGGGGCCTCGGCACAATCCCCTTTCAGCAAATTGGGCAATTCCGTAGGATACGGTTCTTATCCGTGAGTCTTCAGAGCAACCTGATCGGCAGCGCCCGGTTTCGTTCCCTAAGACTTGAGGTAACACAATGACCACTCCTATTAAAAATTAAGCCTTACACGACGCTATGGATTCACAGCACCGTCACGAATTAGAAGAAAACGCTCTTGCAAAATGGCTCGAACGAGAGATCGAAGCGATCAAGCCCAAACTGCCCGGCATCTTGGTCGGTGTGATCGCTGTTGTGGGGGGGGTACTAGGGTGGTCTGCTTATAAAGATTCGGTACAAGCCCAGAAGGCAGAATCTTGGCGTGACTATTCGCTTGCGTTGGAAGGCGTGCGACCCAATCTGAGCGTTCTAAAGCAAACGGCTGAAGAGCATCCTGACAGCGCCGTCGAAGAATGGTCACTAGTTACCTGGGCCGATGGTCGGCTCTGGAACGCGGCGACGCTTTACCTACGCGATCGGGCAAAGTCCGAAGAAGCACTCACCGAGGCCGAAGAGGCCTACAAAAATCTTGTTAGTGCCAAAAGTGGCGACGTTGTCGGTCGCGCCAACTTTGGACTTGGCCGCGTGCTCGAAATGAAGGGCGATTTGGAAGCGGCTAGCGATCAGTATCAAAAGGTTAGCGGCATGTTTGCCGAGATCGCCAAAGAACGGGCCGATGTCTTGGCCACGAAGAAAGCACAAAAAAGTTACGCCTGGATCACCAAAGTCGAAGCAGCTCCTGCCACGGAAGATACCGTGACGGGACCCGATCTTGGGCTAGGTACCGAACAGGAAACAATCGACCCAAGTGCGACGCTTGACGATCTGCTCCGTCAAACAATTGATCCCTCCGAAGCTGAACAGGGTGGTCGGTACGAAGAAGATACCAAGCCCGCAAGTGATGCTACAGAAACGCCCGACGAATAATTCTATCGTCTCCTACTGGCCAAGTTGGAGCGGAGCATTGCCATCATGCCAGAGGAACCATTCCCTAACGGCCCCACTGAGCCGACAACGATCTCCTTTCCATGGGAAATGGTCGTCGATGATTCGCACCAGGGCAAACGGCTCGATGCGGTTTTAGCCAAATCACTGTCTAGTCATAGCCGTACGCATTTGCGTCGTGCCATTGATGCAGGGCATGTGACACTTGATGGCGAGAAGCAGAAGCCTTCTTTCAAGGTCAACGCCGGCATGCTCATTCGAGTCGAGCAACTTGCTGCCGCTCCAGAAGGCCCTGAGCCGGAAGAGATTCCGCTCGACATTCTTTACGAAGATGATGACCTGGCGGTCGTTAACAAACCGCCGAACATGGTGGTCCATCCCGCCAAAGGACACTGGGCAGGAACATTAGCTAGTGCCTTAGCGTTTCACTTTGGCAAACAGCTCAGCCAAGCGGGTGGATCGAATCGGCCCGGCATCGTGCATCGGCTCGACCGTGATACGAGTGGGGTGATTGTTGTCGCCAAGCATGACCAATCGCACCAACATTTGTCGGCTCAATTTCAAGATCGGACGGTCGAAAAGACGTATCTGGCGATAGTTCAAGGAGTCCCTGACCGCGATGGCGACCGTATTGATCAGCCCATTGGCCCTCATCCAAAAATCCGCGAAAAAATGGCTATTCGGCCCGATCATCCTGATGCCCGCAATGCTTTAACGATCTACGAAGTCGTTGACCGCTACCAGCGGTTTGCACTGGTCCTTTGCAAGCCGAAGACAGGCCGAACACACCAAATTCGGGTCCATTTGGCCCACATCGGCAACGCCGTGTTATGTGATAAACAATATGGTGGCCGAAGCCGCATTACGCTTAATGAGTTGAAGGGGGAGTTACCGCTTCCCAACGAAGAGCCACTGCTCGAACGCCAAGCCTTGCACGCCGCTGAGTTAGTATTCGAGCAACCGACGACCGGCGAACGTTTGCGAATATCGGCTCCGATTCCGGACGATATACAGCGAGTAGTCGATCAATTAAGGGCTCTCTAGAGAAAATAGTCAAACTGGTGTTTGAATAGCTCCCTGGTGGGGATAGCATAGCGACCAGTACCTAGCGAGTAGGTGCTTCTGCAGGCGGATTGCTACTTAAAATAACATTAGGGAGAGTATCAAATGGGACTTATATCCGAATTCAAAGCCTTCGCCATGCGAGGCAATGTTATGGACATGGCTGTCGGACTCGTTATGGGGGCCTCGTTTCAAAAAATCGTTTCGACTCTCGTCGAAAAAATCATCATGCCCATTACCGGGGCGTTGACCGGTGGCGTGAACTTTGCCGACCGCAGCTCTAAAATTGAAGTCCCGGGGCTTGATCCAGCCAACGCTCCCGAAGTTGGTTGGGGAGCTTTTGTTCAATCGACGATTGACTTTCTTATCGTTGCCCTCGCAATCTTCTTTGTTATCAAGCTGATGAATTCGGTTCAGAAAAAAGAAGAACCAGCGCCAGAGAAGACCCCCGAAGATATAGAATTGCTTCGCGAAATTCGTGACAGTTTGAAGAAATCTTAGTCGTTGTAAATTAGCACAAACCGTT
>CAYGQU010000443.1:2216-2905 GCA_964352045.1 uncultured Planctomycetaceae bacterium | reverse complement strand
CAATGATCGTGTAAACAAGCGTGTCGTCAGGAGCAGCTGTGGTTTCATCAACGCTCTTTGCAATCACCAAATCGTAGCCAAAGAAACCGAAATCGAGCGTCAGGTTCGTATTGTTATCGGTATCTCCATCGTCGGTTGGTTCGTCATTCCCTACGAGTGTTACACCCTTTGATACGACGCTCGTATCAGCGGCAACTGTTCCTTTATCCGTATCGTTATCATTGGCGGTGTCAGGATCGGGTGCCATGCCTGCCGTATCATTACCGGTGCTAGAATCAAGGCCTTCTAGTGGGCCGCCACTGTTGAAGTTCGACGCATCGACCTGAACGATATAGTCACTTGGCAACAAACCAGTGAACAAGTAGTTACCCGAGGCATCGGTCAACGCTGCGTCGATAGCCATTTCGTCAAGATAGTCGTCGTCGCCATCAGTATCTTCGTATAGCGTAAGGGCTACATTCTCGATTCCCGTTTCACCTGCATCAAATACGCCATCGTTATCGAAATCGAGCCAAACTTGGTCACCTAGGCTGATCTCATTAAGCACCGTAAAGTCGGCTGTTTTGTTAGTGAACCCGACGACGCCGAGGACTTCAATCTCGGCAGCAAGTCCATTTTCCCCAGCACCCGTAAACTCGAGTTCCATTTGCAAGGCGGTGACGCTTGTAAAATCAACTCCCGTGCCGGTA
>CAYGQU010000443.1:0-2206 GCA_964352045.1 uncultured Planctomycetaceae bacterium | reverse complement strand
TGCCGGTAGCGGTTGCGAAATGAGAGAAATTAAGCGAAATGGCTTCGTTAGCCGAACTGTTGATGATGCCATCGGTATCGACACGCGTTAGCTCAAAAATGGCTTCCGATGAATTACCTGCTCCGCTAAAGGCTCTTAATATCAGAGTTCCAGCTGTTTGATCTGCAGCAATGTTGAGTGAAAAAGCGGAGTTGGCTCCACCGCCTGTGAGATCTTCCGTTAGGTTCGTATGCGTAACCGTCGAACCATCATTATCGTCGCCATCCCAAGTGGCTGTTAAACGTCCGTTTACTCCCGAAGCTGAGCTTAATGTTAGCACGACAGATGTGCCATTATTAAAACCTGATTCTGCACTGACCGTACCAACACCACTTGTAACTTCTACAAGCAAGTCTTGTTCGCCACCGGTGATGGATCCACCATCGACGGTCCCGCTATTTGAAACTGTTCCCGTATCGCTGACCAGTCGAGTTTGTGAAACCGTTTGTGTTGCTACAAAATCATCAATCGTAATGTTCGTATTGCCCATCACCTCAGTCGCATCAAAAGAAATGAGCGACGAAACTGTTGGATTGCTTCCCGATTGGGTTCCCGCTATTGGTACGATGCGGACAAAGTATTCTCCTTCAATCAAATTGTCGAAGCTATACTCACCGTTGGTGTCGGTAACTTGCGTATCTTGCAAAACATCACCACCTCCGCCACTGACCGGGTCGAACGTCGTGTCGCCATCGTCAAGAAAAAGCTCGATGGTTTGACCAGCAGCAAAAATCGTTGACGAACCATCGCCCGTGAGGTCATTCGTTACAACGCCTGCAATTTGTCCTAAATCGCTCGCTAAGACGATACGATTCTCCAGCGACTCGTGGCGCAATTGGCGACCCACGTTGTTACGGCAAGTTCGGGTTCGGTTTCGATGGGTGCGTTGTTTTTTTCGCATCGTCTTTGCTCGTTGGTTCTGCGCGCGGTGCTAGCATCATGGGCCGAACACTGGCGGTCGAGAATAGCGGTTATGTCGGTTGTATCGGCATAACACGGGCCTCGGCTCCGGAGTTTTCTTCCTTGAATTCTTGGTTAACCGAAGTTCGATTGGGGGTCATAGATAGCACGTATGACAGCCCCCCAGAATCAGTTGAAAGAAGCATTAGTAACGTTAGTAACGGTAGTCGAGTCCGAAATTCAGACCATGCGCCCAAAGACCCGTCTCATTAAAGCTAAATTGAGGGTGTGACGAACTCGTTGGCGTTGCTGTTGCGGGAGGGATGAACTGTGGGTCAATGCTCAGGTCGATTTGATCGCCTGGACGAACGACATTCGCCCAGTACATGAGCGAGTAAGCGACACTTAATCGTAAGTCGGGTGTAATCTTATAGCCAAGCCGAGCCGAAAGCTCAGGTAACACGCCGAACTGAGACCGCTTGTAGGTACCAATATTTGAATCCAGTGCCAATAAGCCGCCACTGGAATCAAACGACGCCCCATTATTGCTTGTTGTCGTCGAACCATTGATTCGGACCCGTTGTCGGGTAGATCCCAATGCGATACGGCTCATCAACTCAACTGCCCAACGTCGGTTCTCCCATTCCGAGATGAACCCAAAATCAACCCCATGAAATTCATTATCCGTGTCGAATTGATCTTTGATAACAAAGCTACCTGGATTAGCGGTTTGTAGAGAAGTCAGATTTTCAGTAATCGTGAGCCGTTCATCGAGATTCGCATAGCGATATCCCGTCATGAAATCAATTCTTGAGATCGCGGTAGCATCGCCACCATAGCTTGGACCACAAGAATTGCACCCATTGTTTCCACAGGCGTTGCCACAACCGCCAATCTCGCGACAACAAATTCCTGTTCGGAGGCGTATGCCGAACGTATCGAATTCGCTTCTTGCATGGACACCAACGGTTCCGGCAACGAGCCCAGGATACGAAACTAACTCGGCATCTTCTGCTGGTGGTAAGATCGTAATGCCATCCGTATCAAGCGGCGAAAGATTGTAGAATGGCCGACCAATCACCGAGGCTCCGGTCAAATCGCCAGCCGAGAAACCAACCGACTCGGTTTCCATGAACAACCAATCGGCTTCGATCGCGTAGTTGCGTTGGTCATCAAGCCATGCGCCGAGCGTAAAACGTAAACCACTTCGAGCATCGTCTAGCAAGTTACCACCAAACGCGACTTGAGTGCCTGTTTCGCCCAAGAC
>CAYGQU010000442.1:0-2912 GCA_964352045.1 uncultured Planctomycetaceae bacterium | reverse complement strand
CCTCGGCTGCATACGAGGGTAAACCAATGTGTTCGCAGGTACCCTTCTTCGAGCGGTGCAACGGCAGCCGCAAGCAGCGCATCTTCGGTCGCTTCAGCACGGAAGACGTCGATCACATCATCGTGCGTGATAATGCCTAACAGTTTACGATTGTCATCAACAACAGGAATGGCAAGAAAGTCGTAGGTCGCAACGATTTCTGCTACCGCCTCTTGGTCATCCATTGCTCGTACAGAAACAACATCGCGTTGCATCAAATCGGCAATGGGCATGTCGCGTTTAAGATAGTGCGTTACTAACTGACGAGCTGAAAGAAGCCCAATCAATCGGCCATCGTGATCAATCACATAGTTGTGATAAATGGTTTCTAGGTCTTCAGCTT
The DNA here is from genome assembly GCA_964352045.1 of uncultured Planctomycetaceae bacterium. Taxonomy (GTDB): domain Bacteria; phylum Planctomycetota; class Planctomycetia; order Pirellulales; family Lacipirellulaceae; genus CAYGQU01. Next base: position 2,530 of record CAYGQU010000442.1, on the reverse strand, counting down.
GGCGGCTAATCTCTGCCAAGGCTTCCGAAACGGTTAGGTCTTCCGACAGGCGAGCAACTTCGGTCGTCATCACCGAACCGGCAGTGCCTTCGGGGAATCCACGCAAGCGAAGCGTCTCGCGTCGGTCCTCCTGATCGAACAGTGGCAATAAAGTTTCGACGATTGCTTCTTTTAAGCTATTGAGCAAGTCAACACGGTCGTCTGCTGGTAGCTCGCAAACGAGTTTGCTGATCGCCTCGGCATCCCCCTCAGTAGTGATTGTTTCAATCAGTTCCAGCTGCTTATCATGATCGACGAAGCTGAAGATTTCGGCTTGTCGGTCAGGTGTAGTGGCTCGTAGGACTTGCCACGTTTCACGGGCGTCGAGGCCCTCCATGAACTCCGCTGCGCGGCCAGGATGGAGTGTTTCGGAGAATTCACGCATCGACGCCTCGTCACCAGCGGCAATCATTTCGCGTAATTCAGGCAAATAGAGCGTGTTTAGGCTGACAGGCATGGCAAGATGATTGAAGGTGACATTCCGGTCGCCCTTCGTGGGCGACAAGCCTCTAGTTTACCCAGATTTTGGTGGAAAGGGATGGGCTCTCTTGACGAAAAGGTCATGCAAGCCGACTCTCAGTAGATTGCCAGAGGAGGTCGGTTTTGCCCGTCTTTACCGAAAGCAAACCAAGGTGGTTACACCCAAGCCCAATCCAATCTAAACTAATCTGTATGACCGATACTTGTAATGAGAATTTGATCGATCGAGAAAGTTGCGAAGCGGTACTTGAATACCAATTCCAAGATCCAGCCCTATTGGTATCGGCGTTAACCCATGCCTCGGGAGCCGACAATCGGCTAACCTCGAACGAACGAATGGAATTCCTCGGTGACTCGATTCTTGGCATGATCGTTTGCGAGGCGCTTTACGAACGATTCCCCGAGTTTTTAGAGGGGGATCTAACAAAACTCAAGTCGGTCGTCGTAAGCCGACTTACCTGTGCCAAGATTAGCGAACGGCTTGGCCTCGAACAGTTTTTAATCCTTGGCAAAGGCATGACGACCACGCCAGGTGTTCCGTCGAGCGTGCTTTCCGACGTTTTTGAAGCGTTGGTTGCAGCAATCTATCTCGATGGGGGTCGCGATGAGGTAAAGCGATTTGTAATTCGACATGTTGATCAAGAAATCAAACTCGCTGCCGCCAGTGGTGCAGGGGGGAACTACAAATCGCAGCTCCAGCAAATCGCTCAACGCGACGCTGGTACGACGCCCAACTACCAACTACTAGACGAGCAAGGGCCCGATCACAGCAAGTGTTTTTTGATGGCGGTCCAAATCTCCGGCAAGCGTTATACGGGGGCATGGGGACGGAGCAAGAAAGAATCCGAACAACGCGCTGCTGAGAACGCACTTTGTGAAATCAATGACGAAGCGCCACCGTATCAAGAGACTTCAGAGCCGGAAGATTTGAACGACTGATCAAGATAGTCGAAGGAATTGGATGTTGAGGAAGAATAGAACAAGGAAGAAGCGGATTGAGGGGATCGTCGCGGAAGGTGTTTTCAATTAGTGCCGATTAGCGAAGATTAGCTTTTCTTGTTTTCTTCTTCTCTGAGCGAGCCACAACCCCGCTTCGTCAGTTCGTGGTAGTCGAGGCATTTATTAGGATAACATAGGTCGATACCTAATCAAAGAGGCCTGACCCCTTAGATTCTTCTATATTCGGATAATTTTAAGACTCTACGCCATTCAATTAAGCTTACCAAATCAGGGATTCTTTTCAGTGGCAAGTTATTCTAAGGACATTAGCTCACTCTATTTCTTTATCTAATTTTATTTGAGCTTGTCTAGCATAATCACGTAATTTGGCTGATCTACTTACATCACCCTGGTAACGTAACATAGTACTTTGTGATTCCTTCTTAAGGTCAGGATCTGCTTCTGAAATACAAATCCTATCAATGGATCCATCAGAAAATATGAATGAAATCCCCTTCTTTACGTAATCTAGGGTGATTGCATTGTATTTTTTCCGATCTTCTCCAACGACCCTTAGATGAAAAGGTTCTCCCAAAATATCAATCACTTCGTATGCTGATGCTTCTTGTTTTAATCCTAACGGAGGTGCGTAACGACATACCTCATATTCGGGAACCGACTTATACCAAAAAACTAATGAAATAATCTTTCCCTTTCGTACCGAACAAGACACACCTTCTTTGCTGTTGTCTTTACGGTCATATCCCTTTTCGCCGAATATGCTTGTATATGTAGGAATGGAAGGCCAATCGTCGCATACTCCTTTGCTGTCCATTCCTAGTTTGTATGACGATACACCTACTCCTGGAATAATGGCTTCTTCTGCGATTGTCGTTGCAGAAAAAACTATGAAAAATGCAATGAGTAAGAGTGATACATTCAATTTTATAATTGGTTTACTTAGATTGAGGGAAATCTAAGGGGTCAGGCCTCTTTGTTTTTTTCTTCTCTGAGCGTGACACAACCCCGCTTCGTCAGTTCGTGGTAGTCGAGGCATTTATTAGGATAACAT
>CAYGQU010000441.1:0-2918 GCA_964352045.1 uncultured Planctomycetaceae bacterium | reverse complement strand
GAAAGGAATTGAATGGTTTAACTACCACTTTCCGCTTTTAGGTCGCGATTGGCAACCGGGTGCAAATCTGCTGCAAGAAAATAGAATGGTAAATTTAACCAGCATCTAGTTCACGGTATCAGCCATATTCAATTCTTCAAGCATCGACTGAGCTTGATCTAATATCGGGGCTGTTACCTCATTACGAACTAAGAGCTTGAGTACCGCTTCGACCATTTGTCTAGCCATTTCGGGCTCTTCGTCCGAAATGATTCTGGCGGAAGCGAGCCGTTCGGTTGCGAATTTAACCAATTGCTCTTCCTCTTGCTCAAGAATGCGGGTGTACTTTTCTGCTTCGCGACGAACTAATTCCGTGTAAATTCTCCTTTGTTTGGCATCGTTAACCGCCCCCTCAGCTTCGGGGAAGCCACTTGGTCCATCAAGCAAGATGGCGAGCTGCTTAAAAGCTTCGGCCCCTTCAGCGGGATCGTGCTCCGCAATTTGCTTGGCCTGTTGATAAAGGATTTCCATGGCCGGTACCCCTTTGCCTCTACGAAGAGCAAGGATTCTGCCCAAAGCCAAACGGTTTCGCAGCAGCCGAAGCTCCAAGGCTTGCTCCCATTCCATGACCTCCTCGTTACGCGGATCATTAGCGAATTCGCGTTTGAAAGTATTGATCGCATCGCGTGTGCTTTTATCGTTTGATTCTGAATGATGGGCGGTAGCAATGCGATCGTAAAGTTGATCTGCTGTAAGAGGTCGGGTCCACCACCAGGCGATGCTTCCAATCATCGAGATCGCCAAAAGAAAAACCAACAATGGTCCTAGCAAATGACGCCAAATATTCGTAGCGACTTCGACATCGTAATTAACAGCCGTATAACGACTAGCAGGTGCCGATAAATCGGCCTCATGTTCATCAGTATCCGAATTACGATAGATGAACGACTCGCTAGGCGTTGTACCGGTGTTTCTATCCTCATTTGAATCCGAACGAACTGTGATGGGTGCCACTCGCGTTGGGCCTACGGCTCCATCTTCTAATAAATCATCCGTCGAGTGGACAGGCGACCCGACATCGTAAATGTCAAAGTCATCTTCACCCGGTTTGCCCAAAGCACGCGTCATCGCTTCAAGGTGTTTTGCCAGAACAAGCGTATTCGGAAAACGCTTGGTTGGTTCTTTTTCAAGCAACTGACTAATGGCTCGTTCCATCTGCCGCGGCGTATCGGGAGCGTATCGCCTAACTGGATCAGGAATTGCAAAACGTTGTAGTTGCAACATCGCCGGGAGGTCATCTGCTCTAAAGGGAGGCCGACCAGCGAGCAAGGCGTACATAACCCCGCCTAAACTGTACTGATCGCAACGGGCGGTGACTGGCTTGCCCGCTGCCTGCTCGGGTGACATGTAATCAGCGGTGCCAAGGACTCCTCCGGCAACCGTCATGCCGTTCGATCCGAACAGCCGGGCAATGCCAAAATCGGCAATTTTTGCTTGCCCTTTTTCACCAAGTAATATATTGGCCGGTTTAATGTCTCGATGCACTACACCATGGTCGTGAGCATGCTTAAGGGCTCGGCTCACTTGGATCGCAATCATGGCTGTTTCGCGCCAATTGAAGCGACGCCCATTTCGAATTTCTTGTTCAAGGCTTGGTCCGTTCACCAATTCCATGGCATAGAAAAGATTCCCCTCTTCTTCGCCATAGCCAATCAGCCGAACAATACCTGCATGTCGCAAAGTTTGCAGCGATTCGATTTCGCCTTCAAATCGGTCTCGGAAACCCTCGGAGATTGCTAGCTGAGGATTGAGGACTTTGACGGCAACAATTTCGCCTGTCTCACAATGGGTTCCTTGGTAGACGGACCCCATGCCCCCCTTGCCAAGGGTTTTACCAATCCGATAGGGGCCAAGTTGCTTTGGAGTCATACGAGCTAGCATAGCGAAGTTCAGCGGAAGCTTTCAGCTTAATCTTCCAAGCTCATTACCGCTAGCAAACTAGCCGAATAACGAGGCTCATCTTGCACGATATGCCCTTATTTTCTAGTACACCAGTGCAATTTACACCCAGGGGCTATGCGAGGCCCACACAATCGTCCGGACCTCAATCCATTTTGAGAAACTAAAAATGCTATTACTTTTCATTTCGGTCAAGCAAAAACTTACAACGGGATGTCCTGCAATACTCTGGCTATCGGTGATTGTGACTTCCTTGATAACGATTGGAATTGGTAAAGCTGAAGAAACGGAATGGAAGCCAGGCAATAGCAACGGGCTGCGTGACGTCACGACATCGCCCACCGAGCCGGCACCTTACCCAAACTCACAAGCCAAACTATCGCCGATCGCCGACACTCAGGTACAACCTGTGGCAGGTGATCGCTACGCTTCGTCAAACCCTACCAATACAAATAATTTCCAGCCAATACGCCAACTGCCAAACACAGCTGAAAAATCTTCACCCCGACAATCGACAAAGCTTGCTAACGATTTTCAACTACGCCTGACTGCCTTGGAGCTTGCCGTTTCAACCGTTGTTGCCGAGCGACCCAACCTATGGCGTTTCGAGCCACTGGAAGCGGAAGCAACACAACTGCTGTTGCTATCGTCAACCGAGGCTGATCGACAAGCGGTTAGGCAACTTGCTGAACGGCTAGAACACTTTTCTGATATCTCTGATCGCTATCGTAAGAATCGCACGGAGCTAGCCAGCAGTGACCGATCGACCCGTTCGCTCGATCAGCTACGCGAATCACAAAACAGCCGTCTACAACAAGTCGCTCCAAAAGGTTCTTCCATCGCCTCGACTCCCGTAACTTCTTCTCCTCAATACGATGCCACGGGCGTTCTTCGACCGGTCGTCTCGAAGCGTCCAAACGCCCCGAAATTTGCCTTGGTCGATGATCCCAATCCGATCGCAAAGCGTTTCGGCTTCTTCC
>CAYGQU010000440.1:0-2919 GCA_964352045.1 uncultured Planctomycetaceae bacterium | reverse complement strand
AATCTAAGGGGTCAGGCCTCTTTGATTAGGTATCGACCTATGTTATGCTAATAAATGCCTCGACTACCACGAGCTGACGAAGCGGGGTTGTGGCGCGCTCAGAGAAGAAGAAAACAAAGAGGCCTGACCCCTTAGATTTCTGACCCCTTAGATTTCTTGACCCCTTAGATTTCTTTAGCTTAATTAGCCGCTCCCGTTCCTCGTCGTCCAGGAATATGTGCTTCTTAGGGACACGTTTGCGGAGCATCTCGTTTTCCGCCTTCAAGAATTCCATCTGGCGACGCAAATCGTCATCAGAAGAACTGGCTAGCAGATACAGTAAAGGTGAGAACCAGCTTTGCATCGGAAAGCCTTTCTGGCGAGAAGAGACAGGAATTCCAGGTGACAATCTTTTTGAACCCCTGGGGTTGTCTGCCGACGTCCGATTTTGGGTAGACGAAGGCGGAAAAGTACCCTCTTTGGCAATGGTTACGAATGGTGGTGAATGGTTACCAATGGTTGCGATTGATTAAGCGCAAAAGAGGTACTAAACTAGGTTTTAGCCTGGAAATGCAGTGGTTTCAACAAACTATGCACGCGTTCCTCATAACCTCGAGGTCGTCGCTTAGTGCTGATTGGATTCAGTACTTCAAGGTCGAGTCTAAGTGCTTACCAGTGTAACCAAATTCAACGTCAGCCTATTTAAGCACTATCTACTGAAGCCCTAAGCTGTGATGGTGTCACGCCCAATTCTCTTTTGAAAACATGGCAAAGGTGCGAAGCATTTGAAAACCCAGATGCATAAGCAATTTGCTTAATAGGCAAATGTGTATCTGTTAGCAGTCTTTGCGCACGATTCAATCGGCATGCAATCAACTCTTTCAACACTCCTCTGTCATGCTTCTGATTAAATTGGTTCTCTAAAGTCCGGCGCGACATCTCTAATTTCTTTGCAATTGAAGATACTGAAATATTCTGATGAGGGTCGTTCCAAATAATGCGTTTTGGGTTTTCAATGGTTCGGTCTTCTCGATCTTGTGGGAAACTCATATCGATAAGTGGTATTTTTGTATTAAACGATCTGTCGAAAAATATTGTTGATCCAAGCCTAATATATTTAACATCAGCTTCCATAACTTTGCTTTATGACCATGGCGAAGTACTCAGTTCGTTCATCGACAAGATCAAGAATGTTTTGATACTGTGTTCTTATAGCCTCCAGATTTTTTAATTTGATCAATGGAGAGTCTATATAAGCGACTAGCTCTGGCTGCAGTCCATTCAAGGCTCTACCACCTACCGATATCCAGTGCTCGGTCCAACCACTATGGAAATTTGGCCGATAACGATGCCAGGAATTTGGATGCACAACAAGTACTGTTCCTGATTTAACGGAGAGCAAACCAGCTGACTCAGATTCGAATTCGCCATAACCATTTGAGATTAGTACAAACTGATACTCAGGCAAAACTCTACCTGATGCCCAAGCAAAATTGTACAACTCTGGGTGTTTGTCCCGCGGATAATGACAGAGTGGCTCAGTCGTTGATTTGCCAATTCCAGTCAGTAATAGACCTTCTTTAGAATGACATTCGTCGATAGGCAAATATTCAAACATTCATCAAAACTGAGCCAAGCAAGATTCAAAGCCGTCCTTTTAGAACAATCATTATTTCTGGAAAGAAAATGGGCAAAAACTCATAGTGATAAGGAATCAAGTTTGTAGTGTGTCTCAATGTATTTTATCACTCTATCTGCTGATTGCATTGAAATCGAATGCGTATTTGCTTTTTAATCGCTAATATTACGCCAAAGACAATCAAACCTGCTGTTCGATACCAGTAGACCGAAGGTGGATGGTCTTTTTTTCCAAATTGTGATGTGCCGTTATATAACGCACGGTTCCACTAACTGCGCGCATAATCAATGAGTGCGTCGTAGCAATGGATCCATTCACCTCAACACCCTTAAGAAGAGGACTTTCGCTAATTCCGGTCGCCGTGAATACTAAATTATCTCCACTCGCCAAATCGCTTGACGCATATTCTTTTTCTAATCGATCGCCCCAACCCTGAGAAATTAACGACTGCTTTTCAGCATCATCGCGGGGCCATATCTTGGCCTTCATCCCTCCCCCCAAACAACGCAATCCGGCGGCAGATAAAATAGCCTCAGGCGTTCCACCTATACCGGCGTAATATCAATGTTTGATGTGTGCATAGCAGGAGCCAGCGCGGCAGCGATGTCGCCGTCCTGAATCATTCTTAACGCAGCCCCTTTACATCGGATTGCTTCGATTAACTCACTATTGCGAGGTCGATCCAAAACACAAACAACAACATCACGTATTTCCTTGCCCAAAATCCGTGCGGTTACTTCGATTACTTCTTCAATTGGGGCATCAATGTCAATTGGTAGGCTAGGATCCTTAATCCAAGCCTTCCGAACTTCTAAAGGGTACGCAAGTTTATTCATATAGAAAGCTGGAATATCTTGCAGACAAGGCTCTTCATGGTTGCTCGATTTAGCTGCAACAATGCAGCTAAGTGAATTAGGCATACCCTTGCTGACATTCGTAGTTCCATCAATTGGATCAAGAGCTATCTCAAATATCGGAGAATCTTTTTTCCAAGTCCCGATCTTCTCGCCTTGAAATAAACCTGGAGCTTCATCTTTAATGCCTTCACCAATGACAACTTCACCACAGATGTCAATCAGATCAAACATGCCCCGAATGGCATCACATGCTGCTTCATCAGCCTTCTCTTTCCCCCCCTTTCCAAGCCATTGGAGGGTATTTAGCGCTGCAATCTCTGTAGCGCGAAGGAAATCGAATTCGACTTGACGTTCAAAATCAATAGAAAGGTTTTTTCTGACACACATGATGGAGGAGAGCGAAATCGACTAAGCCTTACTTTTGCACATAAGATCAAACAGATG
>CAYGQU010000439.1:0-2929 GCA_964352045.1 uncultured Planctomycetaceae bacterium | reverse complement strand
ATGCTACTCTTTTCCTGGAAGATCATCATGCCCCTCTCAAAACGCTGTGTCGCCGAATTCATTGGTACTTTCTGGCTCGTTTTCGGAGGCTGTGGCAGTGCCGTGTTGGCGGCTGCGTTTGCTGCCGACGTTGGAGGAGCCCCAGCCAACTTAGGTATAGGTTTCGTCGGTGTGGCGCTCGCGTTTGGCCTTACGGTGCTCACGATGGCTTACGCCATTGGGCACATCTCGGGCTGTCATTTGAATCCGGCTGTCTCGGTCGGCTTGGTCACCGGCGGACGTTTTCCTGGCCATGAGCTGATTCCCTACGTCATTGCCCAAGTCCTCGGCGGCCTGGCCGGTGCCGGCGTGCTTTATGTGATCGCTTCGGGCAATGCCAACTTCAGTCTCGCAGGTGGCTTTGCTTCGAACGGCTACGCCGAACATTCGCCCGGCGGCTACTCGATGGTCTCCTGCCTCGTGGCCGAGATCGTACTCACGTTCATGTTCCTAATGATCATCCTCGGCGCAACCGACAAGCGAGCCCCCGCCGGCTTCGCTCCGATCGCCATCGGCCTTGGCCTAACGTTGATCCACCTGATTGGCATCCCCGTGACGAACCTTTCAGTCAACCCTGCCCGCTCGACTGGCCCTGCGATCTTTGTCCAAGGCTGGGCGATAACGCAACTATGGCTCTTCTGGGTCGCCCCGATAGTTGGTGCGATTATCGCTGGCGGAGTTTATAAGACGTGCTTCGAGGGCGAGGAAGAAGCGTAGGCACCTAATCGCAAAAGTAGGGTGGGTGCAGCGAAGCGGAACCCACCAGTTATACGTCACCACACGAAAAAGCGTGCCAGCACACATCGTAAATGATAGCAATCAAGCCGCAGTCGACTTGCGTCGCTTAACCAGCTCTGCCACGAGCTCTTCCATCCGTTCCGCTTGGCCCTCAATCGAATGATCGATCGTGAACCAATCGGGCCGAGGTTGGTAAGGGCTATCGACCCCTTCGTCTCGCAGTGATTCGTAAACCACAAGGATCGATTCCGAAAGGACGACCGTGTTCGTCGGCTCGAACGTTCGGTCGCCGAAATGGAGGTCGTAGCCACGGGGAATTTCCTCGGCAGAGATAACTCCCTGCCAACCGAAGCCGGCAGCGATTGCGGGGCGGCCGTTATAAAGCGATTCAAGGCAGGTGTATCCCCCACCTAGCAGCAAGGCGGCATCGGCCATTTTTTTTAGGGGCTTCGTCGTGAAGCCTTCGACTCGGACCACTTCACTACCAAAATCTTCGCAGATCTTTGCAGAAGCTTTAACGAGTTTGCCTTTTTTCGATCCGCCACCTACGAGCGTAATCGTTAAGCCAGGGATTTGCTTCAGCAACTGCGGAGCCGCATCGAGCAGCGTTTGCGCTGACCATGCCTTGCGGCCACTCATGCGGCCCATCCACAACAGAGGGAAACCTTCGGTCGGAGCGGGGCCAAAATTGGCCGATCGAACAGGCCGTGGCCAGACACTCAGTTTTTTGGGCTCGACGCCAAACTTGAGGGCGCTGTTGTAAATCGGTTGCTCGACCGTGACGATTGCATCGGGACGATCGTATTCGTCGGGCGACTGTTGTGGCTCAATATGGTCCTGTAGTGTGCATACGCAGGGGATATTAAGCGAATCGGCCAAATCGTAGGCTGCCCAGCGTGCGGGTCCCCTGCCGGTGCAGATAATGGCGTCGAACTTGTGTTTTAGCCAATACCAATGGCTTGAACAGCGGAGCTTGAGCGTCGGGCCTAGCAGTGGATGCGGGGGAAGTGTCATCAGCCGAGCCCCTATTTCGCGGAATCGGCGTGAAAGCCCACCAGGCCCAGCGGCCATGGTGACCTTGTGGCCACGGCGGATAAGTCCCTCGGCGAGCATGAGCAAATAGGTCGTATCGCCTGCGACTTCGCAATCTCGTTTGGTAAGCAAAAAGTGCATAGATTGTGAGGGTACCATAGGATCACTCCGCTTCGTAGCGTAGCTTGAGGATTGATTCCTAAAATCTTTTGCCCCGATGAGGCGTTGCAATTTTTTTGCTTAGGGTGAGCCCCCGTCTCGTTATACCTTGTCCAAATGCGGTCCTATTGATGAATTATAGGCATCATCCTTCGCTCGAGTCAGCTAGAATAGGCAATTCTTGTAGTTCTGTTCCAAGAAGCAAAAACAGCTAGTTGATAGAATTAACGAGATTTAACTCCCTGAACCACATTCTACCGAATAATCGTTTTATGCACGAAGAGCTTCGTAATGCCGTCCTTTCCTACACGTCGAACATGGCGTATCGGGCTGTTAAACCAGCAATTATTGCCGAACGGCTTGGACTCGAAGGGGATGCAGCCGCCGAACTAAAAAAGACGATCAAAAAAATGGTTCGGGCCGAAGAGCTTGAATTCGGACATAATCACTTGGTGTTACCAATTGATCCGGAGCATCCCTCTCGAGAAGGACTCGCACCTGCCGCAAAAGCTGGGTCCCCTCAATCGGACACTGCCGAAGGCCTCTCGAATTCTGAAAAGAAACGCGCTGAAAGAAGAGAGCGTAAAAAAGAAAAGCAGAAAGCTTCGAGTAAATACATTACGGGTACATTCCGTCGGGTAGGCTCGGGCGATGGTTTTGTTCGGCCTGAAGGTACCCCCGCAGCGGAAGGTAAGGACCTCGATATTTATATTCATTCTAAAAATAGCGGCGACGCTGCAAGCGGCGATATCGTACGAATTGTCCTCAGCGGACGGGGGGGACCAAAGGGTAAGCCCGAGGGAAAACTAACTGACATTGTCGAACGGGCAACCAACCAGTTCGTGGGTACCTACTTCGAGTCGGGTGGCATGGGCATGGTTCGGGTCGATGGTCGTCTCTTTGGTGAACCAGTCTACGTTGGTGACCCTGGGGCTAAAGGTGCCAAACAAGATGACAAAGT
>CAYGQU010000438.1:0-2939 GCA_964352045.1 uncultured Planctomycetaceae bacterium | reverse complement strand
TCCGACTCTGTCCGAAAGTGGTGGGATACCGCACCGTGGATTGGAAAACCTATCACTCGCTTCCTGATGATCTTACGATTCGAGAGACGCGTATTCGCGTAGAATTCGGCTGCGATCACTAAAGTCAGCCACTAGAAATAGTCTACTATATTTGTGGTTTGACGTCGGCTGAGTTTTTGGACCCTACGGGCATGTCCGAAAGCAGTTCTAGAATATGACCAAGATTCATCGGCTCTCATTACGGTTTAACACACAAAGAAAAAGGTAATTAAAATCGGACGGATTTCTAGACCCAACGGGATTCCATTTAGAAAAGCAACCGATTCGAGCTGATCAATTCCGGATCTTCTTGGTGTGCACAACCTCCTTGGAATTTCGGCTCGCAAGAATTGCAGGACGAACACTGCCGCTTGCCAGCTTGTTGTGGTTATTCCGCACGACGGCGTTCTTTGTCCACGACAATTCGATTTCTGGAGAGGGGCAGCCTTCGATGGAATTTCCCTCGATCAAGATGTTGCGAGGGCCGATCGTCGTCGCCCCTCTCTTGTAGCCATTGAATAAGAACGAAATCGCCGCAGGTCCACTGGGGTGATCGAAACAGGAATCGACGATCTTATTGTTGCGGACGATGATTTCAGAAGCGTAGAGGCCATTGGGCCATGGGGTTCCGTTCACAAAGACGATGCCGCGAGACGAGATCCCCTCATAGGTGTTGTTTTCGACAACTCCTCGCTTGCTGCGGAAGACCGTGCCATAGCGGCGGATGTTTTTGAAGCTGCTACCACGGACGAAAAAATCACCACACGACTTGGAGCGATTCCAGATTTGTGTATTTTCCACGAGATGCCCGTCGTTTTTGATGTCTTCAGGCAGCACGTCGGCGAAGGTGATATAGCGTGGCATGTGCGATATCCTCTTGGAAGGAACCAAAAGGGTAAGAGGCCAGGGGGTTACCCCTTAGCGTTACCCTTTTGCACTTGTTTCCAAGCCGCACTGCCAACCACTGGCAGGTAACCTAAACGTAGGTTTCAGCAATACTTACATAAAATGGCGGGGACAGGATTCGAACCTGCGACCTCGAGGTTATGAGAAACCACGCCGCTCACACTGAAACACTGCGTAAGTAGTGATAAACCGAATTTACTACGGTTCAAATTCGCTTGCAAGTCATAGCAACGATTGTCATCTAATAGCAAGTATTGCAACTATTGCATTTAAAACCCGTAGTCGCTTGCAAGTGAGTTTTCGGCGCAGAGAATAGAACGGGCACCAGGGGTTCGCAAAGGTTGTCACCCCGCGTTTCTTGCTCTGGAAGGCGCTATCCATGTCGTGTTGGTTCTCTCCGCTACTATTCCTTCTTGCAAGTTCTACTGAAGAACAGCTACGCCACCAGATCGAGTTTCTTAAAGCGGAGAACGAGATGCTCCGTAAACGCATCTCGAAGAAACGGATCTTTCTCGACAACGAGGAGAGAGAACGGCTACTAAAATTGGGGGAGGCCATAGGAAGAGGAGTTCTTCAGCTGATTACGATTGTCAGTTCCCGAACCTACCAAAGATGGCAGAGAGAAGTAAGGAACGGCAAGAAGCCAACCAAGAAGATGGGCCGTAAAGGAACACCGGAATCAATCCGAGAAATCGTCGTCCGGCTAGCGAAAGAAACCGGCTGGGGCTACGGTAGAATCGTCGGAGAGCTGAAGAAGCTACGAATTCAGTGCGTCGGTAGAACCACAGTAAGAAAGATCCTCAAAGAAGAAGGCATCCACCCAGGGCCAAAGCGAGGACCAGGCACTTGGCATGAGTTTGTCAAAGTCCACGCAGAAACGCTCTGGCAAGCCGACTTCTTTACCAAGCCAGTCATCACCAAAGCGGGGGTCAAGCAGGCCTTTGTGCTCGCCTTCTTGCACGTAAACTCCAGGCGGGTGATCTGTTCCCCTGCGACCTTTGTGCCCAACGACGAGTGGGTCGTCACTCAAGCCGAGAGCTTTCTTAAGCAGGCTGAAGAGGCGAGCTTGCCGGTTAGCTATCTAGTCCGTGACAAAGACTTCAAATACAGCCGCCGCTTTGATGAGGTTTTTGAGCAGTCTGGCATCGCCGTAGAGCCAACCTCTCCACGATCTCCAAATCAAAACGCTTTCGTCGAGCGATGGATCGGTTCAATCAAAGGAGAATGCCTCAACCATTTTTTCGCTTTCGGTCTCAAGCACCTCGATTACCTCGTCGAGGAATACGTCCGCTACTACAACGAACTACGACCGCATTCGAGAAAGGGAGACAAACCGCTATTAGGCGTCTGGCAAGATGACCACGACCCGCCAGCAGATAGGGAGCAGATCGCTTGTCACAGCCGACTTGGCGGGGTACTGAAGCACTATGAACGCAAGGCAGCATAACGAATGCTGCCTCGCAACCGGTTTCATGCCTCTTGAATGACGTTGGACAGCAGATCGGCACAGTCACTTAGTCGAAGCCCGGTTTCGCCAAGGACGACGTGCTCTTGAAAGCTAAGCACCTCAAGTCGTGCCTCACGGAAGTCCTCCACTCGTTCAGCCAACGCCCGTAGCTCTTGCTGGATCTGTTGCACCTGCTCGCGATCGAGTTGCTCTTCACGCTCTGACCGCTGTTCAGCCTTGTCGCTGCAGTTGCTGAGCGTGCTTGATGGTAGAGAAGTTTGATTTGTCATTTGATATCTCCTTCTGTTTGAGTTTGCGATGCCAAGCCCCAGGCGTCCGCTGAGAGTGAGTGCTCAAGGGTCTGCCCCACGGGCCGGGGTGAAGTGGGGATGGGGCCCCGCTGCAGCCCCGCCCTTGAACGCTCGCTTGCGGTCGCCATGGTGCATCGAATGCATTACTCAGGCAGGATGAAAGGCATATGCACACAATTCGACACCGGATACAACGCCTAAGGCTCAGCCACAGGCAAATAGGGACAAAAGGAGAG
>CAYGQU010000437.1:0-2941 GCA_964352045.1 uncultured Planctomycetaceae bacterium | reverse complement strand
ATACGCTTGCCGAGTATCGGGAGTCGCTGCTCAATGGGAAAAGTGGCGTTACGGATTACGAAATCCGCTATGTTGGAAAGACCCTAGCAGGAATTTGCGATTTTGACACCTTAAAGTACCAAAAGCGACGCGATGTCCGACGCAGCACCAGGGCAGGCAGCATCGCCATCTATTGCGCCAACGAAGCGATCGCCGATTCGGGGATCGAATGGGAAAACGTCGATCGCGAGCGCGTTGGCGTTTATATCGGTCTGACCGAGCATGGAAACGTCGAGACCGAAAACGAGATCTATGAGATTTCTAAGTTCGATTACGATACCTCGGTTTGGACTCACCACCACAATCCTCGCACCGTTGCCAACAACCCGGCGGGTGAGATTACGCTCAACCTTGGTATCACAGGTCAGCATTACACAATCGGCGCTGCTTGTGCTGCTGGTAATGCGGGGATGATTCAAGGGGTTCAGATGCTTCGCCTCGGCGAATGCGATATGGCCATTTGCGGCGGTGTTTCGGAAAGTATCCACACGTTTGGCATCTTCGCTGGCTTCGCCAGCCAAGGGGCTTTGGCCGAGAATTCGGACCCAACCAAAGCGTCTAGGCCATTTGATAAAGACCGCAATGGGATCGTCGTCTCCGAAGGGGGAGGCCTCTATACGCTCGAAAGGTATGAAGATGCGGTAAAGCGTGGGGCAAAGATCTACGGTGAAATCGCCGGTTATGCGATGAATTCCGACGCCAGCGACTTTGTTCTCCCGAACCCTGTCCAACAGGCCCGATGCATGCGGATGGCCCTCGATCGAGCCCGGATGAATCCTGAGGATATAGACATCGTCAGCACCCACGCAACGGCTACGCCTAGTGGCGATATCCAGGAATGTACTGCTGTACGAGATGTTTTCGGCAAATCGACCACAACGCTTATCAACAATACTAAAAGCTTCATTGGCCACGCCATGGGTGCCGCCGGGGCCCTGGAATTAGCGGGTAATCTGCCTTCGTTTGATGATGGGGTCTGTCATCCGACGATTAATGTCGATGATCTTGATCCGGAGTGCGACCTTCCTGGGCTGGTTTTGAATACCTCACGAGAAACTGGCGGGGTCCGCTCGATTCTAAACAGTTCTTTCGGTATGCTAGGCATCAACTCAGCCCTGATCATAACGAAGGTCTAATCAAGCAGCCTGCTTACAAGCGTCAATAAATGATACCGGCGGGTACCGATACCATCGGAACCAATACGAGCAGGCTCTGATAATAAGTCAAACGTGGCGAAATAGCTGCCGTAATACAAGCTTAGGAAATAGGAAGCAAACAAAGATGAGCCCAGCGGAAATCCGTGAAGAGATAATCGACATTCTCAACGACATCGCCCCCGACGAAGATCTTTCTGATCTGAAAGACGACCAGAGTTTCCGTGAACAAATGGAACTCGACTCGATGGACTTCCTCGATATTGTCATGGAACTCCGCAAACGCCATCGGGTGCAAATCCCTGAAGATGAGTACACCCAGTTGGCTAGTATGAACAGTACGGTCACCTATCTGACGCCGATGATGAAAGACATTTGAGCTTAATTGTTGGAATCATGGCATCGAGTGCCTCCGTTATGAGCCCCAAGAATTCATGGCCCTATAAATTCGATGCCCCATAACGACATATACGACACGATCATCATTGGTGCTGGCATGAGTGGTCTTGCCGCGGGCATTCGGCTAGCCATGTACGATCAGCGCGTTTGCCTACTCGAAAAGCATACGACCATTGGGGGCCTTAACTCGTTCTACCGGCTTCGTCGTCGAGACTATGACGTTGGACTTCATGCCCTTACCAACATCACGCCTAAAGGAACACGTAAGGGTCCGCTGGCTAGGTTGCTACGCCAATTGCGATTCAGTTGGGATGACTTTGAAATCTCGCCTCAGATTGGCTCGCAGATTGTCTTTCCTGATGCCAAGCTGGGTTTCGATAACGACCCCAATTATTTGCAAGCAGAGGTCGCGCGACAGTTTCCCGACCAAGCCGACAGTTTCCGTCGGTTTGTCGATTCAATTCTCGATTACGATGACCTGACCGACGAGCACCAACAACTTTCCGCACGCGAAGTTGTCACGTCGTATTTGACGGAACCGTTGCTCGTTGAAATGCTTTTCTGTCCGCTTATGTTCTACGGTTCGGCGCGTGAACATGACATGGACTGGGGGCAGTTTTGCATCATGTACCGCAGCATCTTTCTCGAAGGACTTGGCCGACCACAGGCAGGCGTAAGGCTAATCCTCAAGCACCTTGTTAAAAAATTCCGTGGCATGGGAGGAGAGCTAAAGCTTCGCACGGGGGTCGATCATTTGCATGTTGAAGAGGGCCGAGTCGTTGGCGTAAAGCTTGAAAATGGAGAAACGATCGAAGGTAAGCGGGTGTTGTCTTCGGCAGGTTGGTTCGAGACGATGCGACTCTGTGACGATGGCCAGCCGGTGGTAACCGACTTATCACAACAGCGTTCGCCCGGTCGGCTAAGCTTCTGCGAAACAATCAGTACGCTTGACGTTGATCCCAAAAAAATGGGCTACGACCGAACAATTACCTTCTTTAACGACAAGTCGACGTTCGATTGGACCGTGCCCGAGGTGCCATGTGATTTACGGTCGGGAGTGATTTGTAGTCCAAACAATTTTGATTACGATTCGGCTTCAAGTTTAGAAGGGGTCTTAGATGATGGCCGTGGTGGTCGCGGTACGATGCGTATCACGGTACTTGCGAACTACGACTATTGGAACGGCTTGTCCGATGAACAATACCTAATCGAAAAGCATCATTGGTATGATCGGATTATAGAATCGGCCGTGAGATTCGTGCCTGACTACCGCAGCCGTGTGATTGATACGGACATGTTTACTCCGACGACGATCACCCGTTTCACGGGCCACGACAACGGTGCTGTTT
>CAYGQU010000436.1:0-2949 GCA_964352045.1 uncultured Planctomycetaceae bacterium | reverse complement strand
GATTAAAAGGTTTGCTTAACAAAGAAATATTAATCGATTACCGCCTAGAAATCGAACCGTAGGTCTATTTGACTGTGACAAAAAATTTCTCATTATAACTAGGGGCAGCCTGCGTTGCTTGCCCTTAGTCGTAATCTATCGTACCAAGCCTAATCAGTCATTTCACGCACTTTCGGAGTGCTCATATTTGTAAAATTAAAAAAACAGTGAATCTTTGGAAAGATGCAACGATTTTCAATCTCATAGCGATTCAAGAGATACTCAGTTACCTAATGAAATCGCTGTTATTAGGAGGCAAACACCGCTTCTTAGCCACAGAAGCAAAAAAAGACCATATTTGAATGGGTTTATAATCCCAATTTAAGACGCTACTTTTTTTTGCCTTACCATAATGCCAAGCTTGCCTTTACAAAATGCAAAGGTCTCTAAGCAGGTATCATTCCTGCATCACTCCCAGGTTTTGCTAAGTCATTGATGGGGTCCTAGTAAACAATCGCACACCACAGGTTTACCGAAACCTTATTGAGATAGGGCTACTATGTTTAACTTTGGGTAAAAGGCTATTGCCGAGCGGGAGACGAAGACTAATACTTTTTTCGGTTCTTTAATTCTCGTTGCTCCCTCTAGCCTCTCTCTAAAGTAATAGCCCAATCAATGGTGAAAACACCCCCACCTGCTGCTGACTCGGTACGCATTCGTCGTTGGAAAAAATCAGATATCTCTGGCATCGTGGCTTGCCAACGTGCTTGCTATCCCAGCTTGCCTGAAGAGAGTTTGCAAAACGAACGCAAGATTGCCTTACAGCTAGCCGCCTTTCCCGAGGGGCAGTTTGTCGCCGAAGCGGGAGGCGAGATCGTCGGATACGCCACGTCATTGATCGTTATTTTGGTCGATGACTCACCTTGGCACTCTTACGACGAAATCACCGCCTCGGGCACGTTCAATACGCACGATCCTGCTGGCGATACACTCTACGGGTCCGACATCGCAGTACTTCCTAATTGGCGAGGCAAAGGGATTGCTGCGAAGCTCTACAAACGTCGTCGAGCATTGTTGAAACGGCTCAATCTTCGGCGGATGGTTGCCGGGGGACGCCTTCCCGGATACGCCCATATGCTAAGCGACTTTCGCCAATGCAGTATGTTGCCGCTGTGCAGCAAGGCATGCTGAAAGACCAAGCGCTGTCAGCCCACCTCAAGGCGGGGTACGAAGTGCGAGGAATCCATTACGGATACCTCAGCGATAGCGATAGTATGAACTACGCTACTTTCCTCGAACTATCTAATCGAGACTTCTCACCCGAGAAGCGATTGATTGCCGGGGCGCCGATCCGTCGTCCTGTCCGAAAAGTAAGAGTTTGTGCTGCCCAGTATCAGATGCGGCCTATCTCAAGTTGGATCGAGTTTGAGAGACAAGTCGAATTCTTTGCCGATACGGCAAACGAATACCACTGCCATTTCTTGCTCTTCCCCGAAATGTTCACCGCTCAGCTCTTTAGCATGTTACCCCGCGATCTATCGTCAATCGACGCCGTTCGAGCAATTGCCGACATGCACCTTGAATACAAAGATCTTTGTCTGCGCATGGCATCGAAGCATGGCCTCTATATTATTTGGGGTTCGCATCCGATTCTCGACGAAGAGACAAACGATCTGCTCAACGTAGCGCATCTCTTTACCCCCAGCGGCCAGACCTACACTCAGCCGAAGATTCACATCACCCCCTGTGAACGTGAGTACTACGACATGCAGCCAGGCGACACGCTTCGCGTTTTCGACACGCCCTTGGGTCGTATTGGGATTCTCATTTGCTACGATGTCGAGTTCCCCGAACTGACGCGTTTGCTTACCAAGCACGGTGTCGAGGTGTTGTTCGTCCCCTTTGCTACGACTGAACGCAAAGGCTACCACCGCGTTCGCTACTGTGCCCAGGCACGAGCGGTTGAGAACATGATCTACGTCGTCATGGCAGGCTGCGTAGGAAACTTACCCCAGGTACAAAGTTTTCTAATCAATTACGGCCAAGCAGCTGTCTGCACACCGTGCGATATTGCTTTCCCGAAGGATGGGGTCATGGCCGAGGCCGAGCCTAACAATGAAATGGTCGTCATCGCCGAACTCGACTTGAACGATTTGGCAGTGCAGCGAGACATCGGCACGGTCCGCCCCCTGCAAGACATGCGCCACGACCTCTACCAAGTGACAACCACCGTGCCCGTTGAAACGATCACCGTTCGTTGATGCGAAGCATTGGTTATAGGGTAGCCTAGTAGGACCGGCTGTTTTAACTGCAATAGATGCTCATGGAGCTTTTACTTATGGCTTACTTGTCCAAGAAGGTACATTTGGTCAAAGAATTATTGACGCCTATGGATACTCTGATGATGGCCAATAAAATAATAGCTGTAGGGCTTGTTTTTTCGATTGTTTCTACTTGATCCACCTCTTTCAACTGAGTCCATCCTTGGCGTGATAATTTCATGGTAATGGACGTAACTTGAAGGAGAAGCTAGATGCGACTTGGAAACAAGCACACGGCAGAACAGATTATAGGCAAGCTCCGCGAAGCGGAGATTGCTATTTCCGACGGCATGTCGGTAGCCCTGGCTGTGAAGCAGATAGGGGTGACCTACCAGACTTACTGCCGTTGGCGTAAAGCCCAGTTTATTAGTTAACGTGAGGTGGAATGAAGGTCGATCAGGCGAAACTCCTGAAGGAACTTGAAAAAGAGAATTCTCGGCTGAAGCGATTACTAGCGGATGCCGAACTCGATAAAGCGACCCTTAAGGAGAGACAATAAGAGGCCTGACCTGTTTGATTAGGTATCGACCTATGTTATCCTAATAAATGCCTCGACTACCACGAACTGACGAAGCGGGGTTGTGTCGCGCTCAGAGAAGAATAAAACAAAGAGGCCTGACCCCTTAGATTCTCTGACCCCTTAGATTCT
>CAYGQU010000435.1:0-2953 GCA_964352045.1 uncultured Planctomycetaceae bacterium | reverse complement strand
CCCCTAGACTGTCACTTCCTTCTCCTGAATAGAAAGGTCGCTGAGTGTTCTCGATGGGTATTTTCTTCGTAATCGTTCCGATCGTATTGATCTTGATCATCGTTGGTGCGATTTATAGCCACCGAAAGGAACAGGAGCGAATTGCTGCGCTGACGGCGTTGGCAAATGAGTTGGGGTGGCAATTTGATGCGGCGAAGGATTCTTCTCATCGAAAGCGGTTCCCACAGTTCAAAATATTTCAACAAGGGCATTCGCACTATGCGCATAACTCGTTGCGTGGTGAGCTAACGATCGGCGGACGCGAATGGCCCGTTCTGGCGGGGGATTACCATTATCAAACGACCTCACACAATGGAAAAAAATCAACGACTCATACGCATCGGCTCAGTTATCTTATCATTACTTTGCCATATTCTAATGTCCCCGAGCTTGCGATTCGGAAAGAAAGTTTTATGGACCGTGTTGCGGCAACGATGGGTTGGGATGATATCGACTTCGAGTCAGCCGAGTTTAGTAAACGGTTCCACGTCACCAGCTCGGACAAAAAGTTTGCTTACGATGTGATAGATCCGAGAATGATACGATTCTTGCTCGATTCCGAACCACCAACGATCGACCTTGCCAACGGCTACTGTTGTTTGAGCATTGCAAAGAAACGCTGGGAGCCTGATGAGTTTCGTCGGATGTTGGGTTGGTGTAAGGCGTTCCATGATCATTGGCCAACGCATTTGACCGCTTCTTTGGCTGATCTTAGTACCAGCGGGTAAACACAAGTAATTTCAATCATTGACCAAAGAAAAAATGGAAGCATTGATACCCTTAGCCCTACTCGCCGCCGTCCTATTCTTGCCAACGGTCTGGCTAATTGCTAATTACAATCGGTTTGCAAAGGTGCGTCAGCACTTACGCGAGAGTTGGTCCAATATCGAAGTCGAAATGAAGCGGCGATACGAATTGATTCCCAACTTGGTGAAAGTGGTCAAAGGATATGCAACCCACGAGCAGTCAGTTTTGGAGTCAATCACCAAGTTGCGTAACCAAGCGATGACAAACCATGGCTCGGCAGTTGATCAAGCGGTCGATGAAACGGCTTTGCAAATTGGCTTAAAGCAATTGTTTGCGGTTGTAGAAAACTATCCTGATCTAAAAGCCGACACACACTTTTTGGCTTTGCAGCAAGAACTTGCAAATACCGAAGATCGGATTGCCGCGTCTCGTCGTTTCTTCAATGGTAATGTTCGTGAATTGAATCAACTGTGCGAGCAATTTCCGACGAATATCGTCGGCAATCTCTTTGGGTTTGAACGCGGAAGCTACTTTGAGTTGAGTCGAGATGCTGAACGGGTGGTACCACGGGTTGCACTCTAAGGCTCTAAAGTTGCTAGGTAAATTCCGTGAGCGTGTTGGACCACGAAGCGGTAGCCGGTTTAAGAATTCATGACGGGCAAAGCAAATAGATTGATGCTAACTGAGCGTTTTTTGAACGTTTTGGACTAAAAAACTGTAGGAATTTGATTTTTTGCGAATACGAATCACGGGGATTTTGTTTTCGGAGGGTCTGTTTCTGATTAGGCTAGAAATACCGCACTAACTTATTTTCATCTGAAAAATAGCCTTTCAGATCGTATGAGTCATTTAATCATTAGAGTTTAACACGGTTTCTAGGCACTTTTTTCACGTAAAGGGCTCCCAAGCCCTTAAGCGTTATTCCAGCGCGCCATGATTAAGGTATGAGCAAGTTCCTTCCCAACATCGCTTTAGTTGCTGGGGGGGCGATTATTTTGGTAATCGCCTCAGCGGCTGCCGATCTGAGCGGCACGAACTCTATCAATACAATTGGCGCAACGGCCAACATCACCGAGGATTCTTCAGGCGTTGCTCTCACGGCTAGGGTCGATACTGGCGCTCGTGCTACCTCGCTTCATTGTAGCGAAGACGATTTAGTCATTATTGATGAATCGCCAATTGCGGAAGAGAACATCGGGAAGCCTGCTCGTCTGCGTGTTCAAAACGTCAATGGCGAATCGGCTTGGATCTCCACAAGAATTGATAGCCACATTGAAGTTCGCAATGCCGAGCATGCCGAACGGCGCTACTGCGTTGTCTTGCCGTTACAACATAAAGGCGTACGAAAGCGGACGTTGGTTACTCTCAATGACCGATCAACGATGAGCTATCGCATGCTTTTAGGTCGCAATTTTCTTGATGGCAACTTTGTCGTCGATGTCTCACGCCAAGGTCCCGGTGAGCATTAATTTGAATAGGAATGCCCCTTTCAAATTCTAAAGAAGAAAAACAAGACAGAATCAACGGGATCTACAGGATGATCAATCGACGTTAATCCTGTAAATCCGCGTTCTATTCTTTTTTACTTTATCTTCAAACCGCTCCGGTACCCGCCTCAGCGACGGTGTGGTCATCCTCGACCGAGCTCCCCGAGACGCCAATCGCGCCAATGACTTCACCCGAAGCGTTTTTGATTGGTAAGCCACCGGGGAAGGTGATAAGGCCACCGTTGGAGTGTTCGATGTTGTAAAGCGATCCACCAGGTTGCGAGAGGCCACCGATCGCGCCGGTTGGCATATCGAACATGCGTGCGGTTCTCGCCTTCTTGATCGAGATATCAATTGAACCCATCCATGCGCCATCCTGCTTAGCAAACGCGGTGAGGTTGCCACCGGCATCGACGACAGCAACGTTCATCAACGTGCTAATTTCAGTCGACTTGGCAAGAGCGGCAGCAACGGCAGCTTGGGCTTGTTCGAGGGTAATTCCTACGGCGGCGGGCATCGGTAAATCCTTTTTGGTAGCGATCAGCTGTCAGCTATCAGCCTTCAGCTTTTGGGGTAAATTTCTGACGGTAAGACAATGGTTGGGTAGCGTCGGCAATTGTTGGTTTTAATCTAACGACTAGCAATGCTGGTCGCGGACAAAAGTTGGTTCTACCCAATTA
>CAYGQU010000434.1:0-2954 GCA_964352045.1 uncultured Planctomycetaceae bacterium | reverse complement strand
TGTTCACCAAGATGACGAAAATCCATCAACAAGACTTTGGCTAATTGGACTTTCGATCTTCTTGGCCATTGGTTGTCTGGTACCAACTTGGCCTCCAGTGATAAGAAGAATCTTGGCGATGCTTTCCAGTAGCAAGCAAAATATGATTCTCCACGCTGACGATCTCAATTACCGACTCATGCTAAAGGGTTGGGGCGTTGCGCTAGTGACCTGGGCTGGCTTGGGGCTCAGCGTCCTGTTTGCTGCCAAGTCGGTTGGAGCGATCGACGGAATCACAAGCCATCAATTCTCGCTTTGGGTCTTGGCCGCTGCGCTGCCAAGTGTCGCCGGTTTTCTTTCGCTACTTCCTGCCGGAATTGTTGTCCGCGATGGATTGCTACTAATGATTTTGGCACCGTATGTGGGCGAAGCGAACGCCCTCGCCACGACTCTCGCATCACGACTTATCTGGATTATGTCCGAAGCGGTTACTTGTGTTATCCTATTAACCATAGTTGATCCCGTTCGAAAAGCGGCCGTCAAGCGTGCTTCAGCCGGTCAGGAAGCGACAACAAGTAACTAACAACCTAGCAAAGCCCCAAAGCGTTGCGTTGCTCATTTTAAGCATTTAGTAAAGATTCAGTATGACTCGGTCAATTTCGATTGTTGTTCCCCTTCTGAATGAAGCGAATACACTAGCCGAGTTGCATCAACAACTATTGGAAGTTGCCGAAAAAGAAGCGTACGAGCTGCAAATAATTTTTGTCGATGACGGATCGACTGACGATTCTTGGAAAATAATTTCCAATCTTTCAGAACAAGATTGTTGTGTTCAAGGAATTCGCTTTCGGGGAAATTTTGGCAAAGCGGCTGCTTTAGCTGCAGGTTTCAAAGCAGCGACAGCCCCGTTGGTCATCACCATGGATGCCGACCTACAAGATGATCCGGCCGAGATCCCAAACCTCATCGCAAAGCTTGAGGGGCCCGATCAAGCAAGCTCGTACGATGTGGCGAGTGGCTGGAAACAGAATCGGCAAGATCCATGGCATAAAACCTTTCCTTCAAAGCTTTTCAACTTTCTAGTGAGCCGATTAACGAAGGTTTCGCTTCACGATCATAATTGCGGATTAAAAGCGTATCGGGGCGAGGTTCTCAAAGAGATCGATCTCTATGGCGAGTTGCATCGGTTTATTCCTGTATTGGCTGCTGCGCGGGGGTTTCGTGTTACGGAAGTCCCGGTGCATCATCGGCCCCGTGAGCATGGTTATTCAAAGTACGGAGCCTCGCGTATCGTAAAAGGTTTGCTTGATTTGGTAACCGTTAAGTTCCTAACGGGCTATGGTGACCGACCACAGCATTTACTTGGTGGTTTTGGACTGATGGCTTTTGCTGCCGGGACGGTTGGTCTCGGTTATTTGGCAGCTCGTTGGGTCATTTCGCGAATGGTGCCCGGATTAGATTCCATTCATCTTCACGAGACTGCGGCCCTTTTTTATTCACTTGCTCTCTGCTTAGTTGGATCACAGTTCCTATCGGTTGGCCTTCTTGCGGCGATGCTCGCTGCTTATCATACCAAAGAAGCTTTGCCCTATTCGATTGAAGAGGTGGTATCCGCCAAACCAATCAACTCGGAACGTTCTACCCACGAGAAGTCATGATGGCTCCGTCGCCTACGACGCCAAATTCCCTTCCTCAAAACCGTTCGCCTGAAACCGAACCGGATTCGCACAAGTCATTTCGATGGGCGATCTATAGCTTGCTCATAGCAATTGCTTTGGGACAAGCGGCGGGGAAAATTTTAGCGGTAAATGATGTGCGACTTGTTCGGCTAGAAGAACGACGCCTTAGTCAAGCCATGGAATCGTTTGAAAAGAAGCTTGTTTCGGAAGGATTCTCAGGCGACGAGCTGGCAAACCGTTTAACCGAATATAAGACGGTTGAAATGGACTCGATCCGCTTACAACGACCCTTTTTGAGTGCTAATGATCGAAGCCGATGGTTGGCGATTCGGGCCCTTGCCGAGAATGGTGACTTTCATATCGAGCCTTTGCTGGAAGAGCCCCGTTGGGATACGATCGACATGGTTAAACATGTTGGCCACGACGGAGAAGAGCATCTTTATTCAAGTAAACCGACTTTGCTAATTACTTTGCTGGCGATTCCCTATTGGGTTGTCATGCAAATTACGGGCATGACCTTGGGAACCCATCCCTACCTGCTTGGTCGTGGTTTGTTGCTGGTTATCAATGGAACGTCGCTTGCTGTTTTCTTGATCGCGATCGCCAAGTTGGTCGAACGGTTTGGCTCGGGAGATTATGACCGAATTGCTATGGTTGCTTTTGCCGCATTCGGAACCATGCTATCGGCCTTCGTGCCAGTGCTAAATAATCATCTGATTGCAACCGCTGCGGTTGCCGTTGCGTGTGCCGGTTGGGCACGGTTGATGCAGTCGGATGAACCGTTGCCGGGGACATCGTTACTAACCAGTTTTGCGGCGGCATTTGCAACGGCCAATGAGTTACCCGCCTTGGCGCTTACAGCGGCGATTGGCCTTTCACTTCTGATTCGCCGAATGAGCGAAACGATGAAAATCTGCTTGCCGGCTGCTTTGTTGATCGGTATCGCATTCTTTGCAACCAACTACTGGGCGCATGCTACAATTTGGCCCCCTTACAGTTATCGCCATACCGAGGCGCCTAACGAAAATTGGTACGACTACGAATACACAGTGAAGGGGGTAACTCGCGATAGCTATTGGCGTCACTCGGTCGGCATGGATCGGGGCGAGGCATCGAAACAAACTTACGCGTTGCATACAACGGTTGGCCACCATGGTGTTTTTTCCCTAACACCAATCTGGCTACTCAGTATCGCAGGGATCGGCTATTGGTTTTCCTAAGGCACCCGGCCCCAAAAAGAGTTTGCCCTCGATACGCTCCCGATCACGCTTGCCTGCGTCGATTTTTTCATCCTTA
>CAYGQU010000433.1:0-2959 GCA_964352045.1 uncultured Planctomycetaceae bacterium | reverse complement strand
CATCCGCGATGTAATCCCGTTCCCAAGAACACCGGGTAGTGCGGAATTCTGATCAGGCCGCTTCGTCTTCACGAAGAACCTCAAGCAGCTCAAGTGCCGCAAACCCTTCGGGCAATCTTGCCTCGGGTTGCCGTTTTGAGCGATTCCAAAGCGACCGCGCGTGGTGGATGTACTCACGGCGTGATTCATCAACAAGCGAGGCATCGACGGTGCGTACTGCTTCGCGCCAGCGATTAGCCAATTGGTCCAAAGCGAGTGGGTCGCCTCCTAAGGCAGCAAAGACCACGTCGTCAAGTTGTTCAAGCCGATCAAGCGTTTCTGGCGGTATTGACTCACCTCGTGTACCAACGACACGATGACCCAAACCAGCATGCTGATGGGTTTCGCTGTCGTGGGCGGGATGGTGTGAGGTACTTAACACGGGTAATTCTTCGTTGAAGCGTTTTTTGCCTAACAGTCGGATCGTAGGAGGGGGTAACTACTCTAGGACGCAAAACCATGCCAAAAGGTTCTGTCATGCGAAAAAAAGCCCGAAGCAGCCGATTTTAGCTCGCTGCCGATTGGCCCGATTGTCGATTCCGGAGCTTTCCAAATCTCTCGCTAACACTTACCGCTTCGTCGATTGCTAAGGTATTGGGTGCAGCTTCAGTACTAGGTGCCGATGCTATCATCGCTTCAGTCGGTAGTTCCAAGGGGGGCGATTCTGGCGACTGTTCTATTTGTGCCGTATCTAATTCGCTAGCTTGGGCCGAGAATGGTTCCACCTCAGCTTGTTGCAATTCGGCAGCCAGGGCGTTGTTGGCTGCTTGAGCACGGAGAAGCTCTTCTGTGCGATCTTGCAGGGCTTTCTCAAGATCGGTTACACGCGAGCGAAGCGAAGCGACATCGTGCTCGAGTCTTTGCTGCTTGGTTTTTCTATCCTCAAGCTGTTCGGCAAGCTGTTGTCCCCATCCGGACAGGGTTTGCAACGTCTGTTCTAGCTCTGAAATCGCCTGCTCTTGCGATTCTGCTTCTGCAACACCTAACTCCCACCAGCGATCAATCAGAGCCTGTACTGGCTCGTGAGCAGCGCTAACGGAAGCTGTCGTCATAAGGTGGCGACCTGAAGGAAAAGAAGTGCAAAAAAGTGGGCAGTAAGAATAGAAAAGATTGGCCAAGAGACCAGCACAAAAAACTCTACGTTACAAATCGTAGGTTAGCAAATAGAGCGATAAAAATCAGTTCTTCCGATCAGGACTTCATCGAGGCCATGAACCGGTCGAATAGATAATGACTGTCGTGCGGGCCGGCAGAGGCCTCGGGGTGGTACTGCACGCTAAAGGCAGGGAACGACTTGTGGCTCACCCCCTCGACCGTTTGGTCGTTA
The DNA here is from genome assembly GCA_964352045.1 of uncultured Planctomycetaceae bacterium. GTDB lineage: Bacteria > Planctomycetota > Planctomycetia > Pirellulales > Lacipirellulaceae > CAYGQU01. The sequence goes on along the minus strand of CAYGQU010000433.1, from coordinate 1,593 downwards.
AGGCTCGTGTGCGTGATTTCCAACTCATTGGGCAGTGATACACCATCGACAGCAAAGCCATGGTTTTGGCTTGTGATTTCGACCGTATCAGTCTTTAGGTCCAGCACCGGGTGATTTGCACCACGATGGCCAAACTTCATTTTGAAAGTCTTTGCGCCGCAAGCGAGCGACAACAATTGATGTCCAAGGCAGATGCCAAAGATTGGCTTCTTGCCCAACAAGCCTTGGATTGTTTCAATAGCGTAGCTAACCGGTTCAGGATCACCTGGTCCGTTAGATAAGAAGACGCCATCGGGCTTGAGTGCCAAAACGTCGTCAGCCGAAGTCTGTCCCGGCACGACTGTCACTCGACATCCTTGCCCAACTAAGTGCCGAGGGATGTTCCACTTCATGCCAAAATCAAATGCTACGATGTGTGGCCCCGTTAGCTCTTTGTCTGAAGAACCACTTCCATCGAGCCGTGTCCACTGGCTGAGAGGTTGATTCCACGTTTGAATTTCGTCGGCGGTGACTTCTTGCACCAAGTCACGACCAACAAGCCCAGGGCTAGCCTTCGCTTTGGAAACAAGGCTCTTGTCATCCAGATCGGTCGTTGAAAGCACTCCCCGCATTGCACCTTGGGAACGAAGCCGACGCACCAAAGCACGGGTGTCGATCGATTCAATCGCCACGACGTTATGTCGTTTAAGATACTCGGTCAGGCTCTCTTCACTACGGAAGTTGCTCGCAATGCGGCTACTTTCGCGTACGATGAAGCCTGCCAATTGGGGCTTGCCACTCTCGGCATCCTCGCTACTGATGCCATAGTTACCAATAAGAGGGTAAGTCATCGTCACCAACTGGCCGGTATAACTAGGATCGGTTAACACTTCTTGGTAGCCAGTCATCGAAGTGTTGAAACAGACTTCCCCGTCGGTTTCTCCCGAAGCACCGATCGAGACCCCTTCAAATACGGTTCCATCTTCAAGAGCGAGTTTTGCAATGCTTGGCGTGGGCATAGGAGGATCGAGCTAATCAGGCGTAGGGAGGAAAGTAGTAACTTTATGATTGTTGCCTCCCGATGAATACGATTCAACGGGGGTGACATTATTAACTGCTGCAGAAAGGCAACTTCGCAACTTTCCCTAGCTCGATTACAATGATGCCCATGAACGAGCCTGCCGAAAACCGTCCCGAGACGCCGCCTCCCTCCGCCATGATTGTCAATATCGCGGCCTACAAATTCGCTACGCTTACAAATCTCGACGAACGGCGGGAAGCGTTGCGCGAATTGACGCGCCGACTTGAACTCATGGGGACCATCTTGCTGAGCCCTGAAGGGGTGAACCTGTTCATCGCTGGTTCGCGAACAGCGATTGATGAATTTTTGGTCACCTTCGAGGCTGATACCGAAGTCGGCAAGCTCGAAATCAAAGAGAGTTTGACCGACTACCAACCGTTCAACCGCATGCTGGTTAAGCTAAAAAAAGAGATCATCGCTTTTGGAGTGGAAGGAATAGATCCTGCGAAACGGACCTCACCCAAGTTGCCTGCAAAAGAACTCAAACAATGGCTCGACGAGGGTAAGCAAATCACGCTGCTTGACGTGAGGAA
>CAYGQU010000432.1:0-2966 GCA_964352045.1 uncultured Planctomycetaceae bacterium | reverse complement strand
ACACCCAATTCCTCAAGAACACAGGCAGCCGATTTGAGGGTTGGCCAATCCGACGAAGAGCCCATCACAATTCCGACGGTAACCGTTTGGTTAGCTTCTTCCTTCTCGGTTTTATTCACGGTTTTCTTTCGTCGTTTCATTTACGGCAGTTGGGGAATCTTGATCGTTTAATAGGGTTTTTCCTACTAATTACCGATTAGTGTTACCGTTTATCCACTTTTTGAAGTCTCAAGTCTCGCTAACGAGGCCCCTTCTGGTCAAGCTAGGGGACTAGCAACGAGCCACGATCCTCGAACTTTTTCCCCTTAAAGTCGAATTTCTAACCCAATGCGAAACCCTGGGTCACTGCCGAAGTCGATTTCACGTCGGCAGGCGATCGCTTTGAGCTACGCGAATGCTTTTGTTTGGGCTGTCGGGAATGGCCTTGTTTCAACCATGCTTGTTGTCTACCTCGCGCTTGAGCTTGATGCCAAGGGCTTTGCGATCAGTGGCATCTTGGCCGCTCCTAGGCTAGTCGGTGTTCTTCGGCTTGGTGTCCCTGCATTGATCGCTAGCTGGGCTCCGAGTGGCTTTGGACGCAAAGGAATTTGTCTAACCGCCTACATCCTAAGCAGCATTACCTTGGTTCTGGTTCCCTTTGCCGCCATTGGTACGGGACACTTCAATCAAGATTGGGGCATCGGCGCTCTGATCGTTGCCTGGTCTCTCTATCACTTATTGGAATACACTGGGACCGTCTCGCTATGGAGTTGGTTAGGCGATCTTTACCCCGTTCGGGGTCGAAGCATCCTACTTGGCCACCGTGAGCGGTGGCTCGTGATGGGCCGACTCGTAGGGCTAGGTATCAGCTTTGCATTGGCAAGCCTTTGGTTGTTGCTCATGCCCGATGAAGAGCGCTGGATTCCGCTTGCCGCTTCGGCTTCGCTTGGTGCGATACTTTTAACTGTAGCAGTCCTGCCCCTTGCTTTTCTTCCGGCACTAGCCTCCCACCAAAGTGCAGCGCCGCAAAATCCTTGGAAGACCCTCCTCAAAGCGTTTGCTGAAAGACCCTACCGACGGCTCATGACATACAGCTGTTGGTTTGGTATCGCCAATGGCATCACCTCAACCGTGCAAAGTCTCTACACTGGCCGCGTCTTAGGAATCACCTATCCTACGATGCTGTGCATTCAGTCGAGCATGCGCGCGGGTCAATCGGCAATCGCTCCTTGGTGTGGCAAGATGATTGCTAACTACGGCGCGCGGCGAGTCTTGCTCCCGGCCCAACTTTTCGTATCAACTGGGCCTTTGTTTTTCTGGCTCGCGACGCCCGAAGCAATCTGGTGGGTTGTCGGAGCGTATGTCGTTTGGATCGCCTATGCTGGCATTAACGTGGGGCTCGACACGCTAAAACTCAACCTAGCCGATCCAAAAAACAACGGCCCCTACGTCGCGCTCTATCATTCAATGAGCGATCTCGCTAACGCAGTGACGACGCTACTCGGTGGTTGGATCTACGATGTTGTCACCCGCAACGAAGTGAATACGATGTTCATTTACGCAACGCTTTTTATAATCGGTTGGTTAGCGAGAAGCCTATCCGTCGTTTGGATTGTACGATTGGATGAGAAACGACCTAACATCGGGTAGCAGCGACTTTCGTGAGCGAACGGCATTGCTATCGAATCGACTTTCTTCGAGCGATTGTCGGTGTATGTAGCACGACAGGTCGAACAGGTACCTTAATCGATAGTTGATACTACCTTCGAATAACCAACTCAAAGACCTCCTGTGCTATCGCACACTGACAATTGTTCGCGTGGGTTCTTCTTGCTTGTAAGCCCAGTCGCTCACAAAAGTCGCTACTACCCGGGTAAAAACAGGGTAAAACAAGGCAATTCCGGTCTTCCGATATTCAAGGCTTCTCTTTTTCAACCACCGGTTAGAATAAAGCTATGCAAAATTGCCGCCTTATTTGTCCGTCGCTACTCCTGCTTGCATGCCTTGCCTCAGGCAATCGACTCGTGGCGATAGAGACCGTTGCCTATCGTATGGAAACTGCCCCCGGGGGGCCAGCAGCGGAAGGGGAACAAACTGCCATGGGCCAGGTACTCGGCAAGGTGGCCGACGGAGGGATGATCCTTGAAACCGACGAAGGGGCATTGCTCTTTCTCCGAGGATCGGAAGTTATTTCCAGCGAAACCGACGATCGACCCTTCGAGCCTGTCTCGCACGAAGTCATGGGCAAACGGCTTCTTGCCGACCTACCAGCTAGTTTTCGTATACACGATACCGATCATTACGTGATTGCCTACGACACAAGCCGTGAGTATGCCGAGTGGACTAGCTCGTTGCTAGAACGCTTGAACAAAGCGCTCGTTGCATTCTGGCGTAAACAAGGGATTCAACTCGAAGAGCCTCGCTTTCCATTACCGATCATCATCCATAGTTCGTCGATCGCCTATCAGGCGGCAAGCCGAAAAGATGGTGTCGGGGCATCGGCTGTTGGTTACTACAACTTGCGCAACAATCGGGTTCGCATGTACGACATCACCGGTAGCGACGAACTGCGTGTCGAACGGACCAACAACCGCAGTGGCTCCCGCAAAGCAATTACCCGCATGCTTTCGACGCCGGCAGCCGAACCACTCGTCGCAACCATCGTCCATGAAGCAACGCACCAAGTCTCGTACAACACGGGGCTTATGCAACGGTTCGCCGAATTGCCGATTTGGCTCGTCGAAGGAATGGCGGTCTACTTCGAGGCACCCGAGTCAGGAAGCAGTCGAGGTTGGCGCGGCATTGGAAAAGTAAATTATCCTCGACTCGCCACGTTTCGTCGCAATTTGCCCAACTGGAACGACACGTCATTAACCAGCCTGATCGCTACCGACGATCGGATCAGAAACCCCCGCACCGGCGGCCTTGCCTATGCCGACGCCTGGGCGCTCAACTACTACCTCATCAAACGAAAGCCAAAGCAATAC
>CAYGQU010000431.1:0-2973 GCA_964352045.1 uncultured Planctomycetaceae bacterium | reverse complement strand
ATCCTAGCCGGACATGAGTTTGTGGCAAGGGGGTGATTCAAAAAAAAGTGGAATTGCTTGTTCATGCCTTAGAATTAAGGCTTTTTAAGCTGCTTGTTGAGACCGCATTCCCGCCTGATTAATGCTGAAGTGGCCTGCCTCAATCGGAAATCGGGCCCCTTGTCTTGACTTATTCTTGACTTACAAGGGTTGCTTAAGGCTTCTCCAAGCCCCTCTTAGGCTACCCAGGATCAAGCTAAATGGTGGCCAAGGAAGTCTCTTCAACCAAGTTTTGCAGCTTCGATTCAGCGTTTTGCATCATCGAAACGGGGCTATCTTCAGGGCCCATTTCGGTGACGGATTGCAAGATATTTAATTGCAAGCTTTTTTCACCTAAAGGAACTTGGCAATTGGATAAGGCTTTGCTGATCCGATTACCCGACAAGGTTGCTTGGGTAGCCGTCTTTCCTGGCATCATGACCACGAATTGGCCATCTTCAAGTCGACCAAGTAGGTTTTCTTGGCCCATCGCATTCTCAAGAAATTGGGTGACTGAATCGAGCATCATTCTGCCAATCGCGTCTCCAAACTCATCACGGATTTGCTCAAAACCACTCAGTTGAGTCGCCATAATTGACACCGGAGCACCCGCTTCACTCGAGTCACGCATTGTTTGACGCAATTCTTCGATAAATCTTGTCCTGTTAGGCAGTTTTGCGTAACTCGAAGTTTGCGAGTTATTTTTTGTTGACGATTTAGCTACTTCTGCTGGTTTTCCCGGTGTTATGGGAATGCTAACGTCACCCGTGTGAAGGTGACTACAGTTCCGGCCTGCGTCTTTTGATTCATATAGCGCTTCATCGGCCCGCCGGATTAGCTCTTGGGTCGTTTCCTCGGTTAGATACTGGGCAATCCCTAAGCTGACCGTGACTTTGAGCTCTTTGCCTTCATAGGGGATCTTCAATGATTCGACCGATTTTCTGACTCTTTCGGCCAAAATTCCGCCATCTTTTCCGAGGGTAGCTGACATGACTATCGCAAATTCTTCACCCCCATAACGACAGGCTAGGTCCGTTTCGCGTGCACATTCAGTTAGCGTTTTCCCTACTTTGCGAAGGACTTCGTCGCCTGCTTGGTGTCCATGGGTGTCGTTGAACTTCTTGAAGTGATCAACGTCCAGAATTAATAGTGAGTAGGGAGTTCCGTGGCGGTTCCAGTCAGCTGTTCGGCGAGCAATTTCGTCATCAAATGCTCTTCGGTTTGCGAGCTGAGTGAGCGAATCGGTGCGTGCTTCTGTTTCGTGGGTGCGTATTTCTTCAGCTTGTGCCTTGATTTGGGCTTCAGCTTTTTCGAGGCGTTCTTGCAAGCCTTCATTCGCGCTGGTGATCTGCTGGAAGACATTCACAACATCTTCCTCGGTTGCGCCGCTTGCTTTTAAGACGTTGAATTGATCTTCGATTGCTTGGATGCTTGCACTGTGCGCGCCAACATCGCTTGCGACTCCCTGGGTTAAGTCTCGCAACCGATCGGTTGCGAGGACAGCACGCTCTGCATCGAGCTTTAATTGAAGTTCGTTATTATCCGTCTTAATACTGATGTCTGAGTCGGCATCACTATCAGTTTGACAAATCCACGCACCTGCGGCGAAGCCAACTGCTAGTGCGATGCCCGCAAATAGTAGATTGACAAGCAGTAATGAAGTTGAAGTACCTAATAAAATCATCGTCGCAGCCTGTGAGAATCGCGAATGGTGTGAATTTAACTTTGAATTTTGGCTAAGCACACACAAAATTCTTGTTTGCTGTTAACCATCGTGGTGTCAGTAAAGGACTAGTGCAATGTAGGTCGTATTTTGAGCGCCATAAACATTTTTTAAGGAGTAATTAACCAACATAAATGTATGAGTTAAGCAGCCTTTCCGGGTTATTGCTTTTGTGCAGTCAGCTTGAAAGCGTCTTACGGCAAGCCACAGATCCGAAGCCGCTCATTACATTCCATTGCGTAGTAGTCTCTGTAATTGAATAGATAATCCACGTCAAAAATATTGCGTTGTTAATGACTGTAATAAACACTCAAAACCCGTTTCTAAACCAAATCGATTCACTTGATGAATCTTATGGATCGCTACTCGCTAGAACTCGAGTTGTGATACACGCCTACAACAATCAGCACCAAATTGCTGAAGGCTACCTGCTTTGCTTGCAAAATAGCTTGCCACAAGAGTCTAGTGGTGATCTTCAACATGCTCTTGAAGCCATACGTCGAGCGAATCGACTCACCCAGATGATGGCAGAAAATGCCCTGTCGGAAGAACTGATCCTGAATGTTTCTGAATTGAACATGATGTTAAGTCGCTTCGCAACTAGTTTAGGGATTTCTAACGAACTTTTTTGTCCAAACGAAGAAGATCTTTTGCTAATGGTTAAAGGAGATAGCCGCTTAAATTATCAAGCTGTGATTTCATTAGTTGAGAATGGTTGTGAAGCGTCTACTGATGCAAGTGAATTGAAATTAAGTTCCGAAGTAATTCACTTAGATAGAGCATCCGATCAACACGATTGCTATCTAGGACCTGGTAGTTATTTGCAGATTAACATCCAAGACAATGGTCGAGGCATGACTGAACCGCTTTTGGCCGAGTCGCAAAACCTATTTTGTTCTACCAAGTCAAGTGAGCATGGTGTTGGCGTTGGATTGCCGTTGGCTAGAAGCGTAGCGGAACGAAATGGTGGCGCTTTGGTGCTGGAAAGTCATGAGGGAATTGGAACAAACGCTTGTCTATATTTCTCTTTGGCTTAATTAGAGAGTGGTTGTAGGCAAGCGATTGAGGACCCTAGTTACACACTAGATTATTTTCACGCATTTGAGTTTCGTGTTTATTTAGTTGATTCTCTGCCCGGATCAAGTTTGCTTTTATCAAAATGGTACATGTACAATGACGACTGCAAAACAAGTGCTTGTGGTAGATGACGAACCACAGGTTCGTGATCTTAC
>CAYGQU010000430.1:0-2985 GCA_964352045.1 uncultured Planctomycetaceae bacterium | reverse complement strand
GTATAATCCCTATCCTCGGGCTGAGCAGTTCATTGACCAACAATGGATCTTCGTCGATCAAGGCAACGGTGCCGAACATGCTTTCAATCCCAACGAACCTATCGTTGCAGGGTTGCGGCAAGCGCTCTTCTTGATGAGTGGTTCGGTTCGTAAGGCGAAAGACTCAAAGTTGGAATTCGTTGACTTGGCAGTAACGGGTCAAAAGACGGGGATCATCACAGTTTCTGATCTCCAGGCACAATCGACTCTCAACCGGCAAGGTACGAATCAGTCCTACATCATGGCAGCTCGCGTATCGGGAAAACCTTCGCTTGACGAAGAACTCGCGCTCGAATCGCTCGATAAGGAAGCGACAAAAGGACCCGACTTGGCAGATACGGTAGAAGCAGAAACACCCGAACTAAGTATCGTAATCGTTGCTGACATTGATTGCTTATCGGACGCTTTCTTTGCCATTCGAGAAATGGGAGAAGACCAACAAGCCCTCGTCGATTGGAACTTTCAAAACGTGGCGCTAGTGCTAAACATACTCGATGATTTGGCTGGCGATGACCGCTTCCTTGATGTCCGCAAACGAACAAGGCAGCACCAAATTCTTACGGGCATCGAACGAGCCACCGAGGATTTCCGTAAGGAAGCAATTGCCCAAAGGCGCGACTTGGTCGATTTATCAAGCTCTGAAGTGAATGCCCTTCAGCAAGAATTCGCTCAAAAAATTGGCGAGATTGATTCGCGACAAGACCTTGATCCGGTCGCCAAGAAGCAATTGATACAACAAGCACAAATCCGCTTAGGTCGTAGTCGCGATGTGAAGATTGCTTCGATTGAAAAAGAACGTGACCGCCAGATACGCCAAGGAGAGCGCGACCTCGCAGCCAAGATCCGTGGCGTGCAAGACTTCTTCAAAATGTGTGCTGTCGTCTTGCCCCCGATCCCCCCGATCTTATTAGCCTTCCTCGTTTTCTTCCACCGAAGGGAAAGCGAACGAGAAGGGGTTGCCAAGACTCGGCTCCGCTACGGTGGCAATGTTGAAACAACCGACTCAACTGAGTAGACGAATCCAATTATTATTCCAATCAGGAATGGTAACAAAGCCCTTCCTCGAATCAACTTCCCCCAGTTTGCGACTTATTGACCGATGAAAGAAAGCACCCAAACTCTCTACTTTCTTGGGGCTGCCGTGGCGACGGTCTTGTTGGCCATTTTCACGCAACCCTCGGACGCGACGTTCGACGTAGCCCAACTAGCTGGCAAAATGCTTAACGAACCATTTGAACCTGAAGAAGCAAAGTCGCTTCGGATAGTCCGCTTCGATGATTCGACAGCAACGCTTCGTGAGTTTGAAGTCGCAGAAGAGGAAGGCGTTTGGAGTCTCCCCTCAAAAGGTGGTTATCCGGCAGATGCCGATCAACAAATGGCCCGCGCTTCGACCGCGGTGATGGATCGCGAAATTTTACGAGTCGTAAGCCAATCGGCCTCGACGCATGGCGAATATGGTGTGGTTGCTCCATCGGCAGATCTCGACATCGACGCCACAGGCGTTGGCACACATGTAACCCTCGCTAACGCAACGGGTGACCCCCTTGTTGATTTGGTCGTTGGCAAAGAAGTGAAAGACGCCGATGGCCAGCGATATGTGCGACGTGTCTCGCAAGACGTGGTCTACATCACCGACATTGATCTAGATAATCTTTCGACGAATTTCGCTGACTGGATTGAAAACGACTTACTCAAACTCGACCCGGCAGACATCACGAGTGTGGAGATCAAAGATTACTCGGCGGAACTCGTACCACGAGGTTTTAACATTGGCATCGCCTTGAATCCTAAGTCCGATCTCACCCTTGATTACGTCGATAATGAATCAACATGGGTAGCTCGCGAGCTGCTAGAAGCTGATAAAGCAACGAAAGAGTACAAACCGTTTGAGTTATCAGCTGACCAGCAACTCAATACAGAAAAACTGGATGAACTCAAAACCGCTTTGGGTGATCTACTCATTGTCGATGTGGATAAAAAGCCCGAAGGTTTGAGCGAAGCGCTTAAAAAAGGGAACAACTTTACCGAGAATCAAGATTCGGCACTCAACTTAATTCGTCATGGCTTCGCTCCAACGCAAAATGCTGAGGGTGAAACTGATCTCCTTTCTACCGAAGGGGAAGTCATCTGCACGCTTAAAGAAGGGGTCGAATACGTTCTTCGCTTCGGCAACTTACAAGTTGATGCTGAGGAGTCGGCTAAGCCGACCGAAGGAGAAAGTGCTCCGAAGGATGGAGTCAACCGTTATCTCTTCGTGATGGCACGCTTTAACGATTCGGTGATTGAACGACCTAAGCTAGAAGAAGTGCCAGAATTACCTGAAGGCGTTAACGAGAATTCCCTCGAAGAAACAAATGATGATTCTGATCAACAGGATATTATTTCAGAGGATAATGAAACATCGGAAGAAGACGACACTGAAGCTTCATCAGATGAGGACACCAAAGCGACTGAAAATGATAAAGCAAAGGAAGAAACCAAGCAGCTTATCACCGAACGAAATGCCATTATTCGCCGCAATCAGCAGATGACCGATGCATACGAAGACCGGCTTGCGGCGGCCAAACTACAGGTCAAGCAGCTAAACGCCCGCTTTGGCGATTGGTATTACGTTATCTCGAACGATGTTTATCAGAAAGTACGACTTGGTAAGAAGGACATCGTTATTGCCAAGTCGAATGAAACCGACGAAGAAACCGACGAAAACAAGTCAGGTGCCAACGAGGGTGGTTTCGGTGTCCCTGGCTCAGCGATTCCTGGTTTGCCTGCAATTCCTTGATCTTGCGAACTGTCCAACGGAATCTAAGACATTCACACGGAAGATACTGGATCGACAAAATTTGTCGTACACCCTTAATCATTCGCTGCGATTCGTATTCGCTGGCAATGCGCTAAGTTGACAAAAGTCGGTCTTTCGTAAATTTTTTAGCAAGCAGCGATTGAAAC
>CAYGQU010000429.1:2312-2990 GCA_964352045.1 uncultured Planctomycetaceae bacterium | reverse complement strand
CATTGGACCTAGCGACAAAGCTGTCGATATATCACAAAATGATTAATGCTTTTGGTTCGCCACGCATTGGTTTTGATGAAGACCAAATCGAGCGTCAAGTTGTCGAAGCGCGGCAGCAGGTCGATCAACTCAACCGCAATGGAGCAGTTCGGGCTGTTATGCCAAATGACGCGAGTAGTGATTGGAAGACCCTCTTCGAGTCCGAACTACTCACCCTTTTTCAGCAAGTTCAAAAGATTCCTGTAAACCCTGCCTCGACAGCATGGTCAGGCCTGCTGATTGCCTATGCCAACGACAACGCCAAGGATTTTAATGCACAGGTCGCCGAGGTTGAAAAACTAACGTCAGCTTACGAAGAGCGCATCAAAAAAAACAATGGTGAAGGGCTTGCTAAAGCAGAGAGATTGAGCCACGCAAAAATTCGCTTCGAGCATTTCTTCCAGAATTTTAGCCCATTTTTTTACTGTGCGTTTACCTACTTGATTGCCTTCCTGCTTACCGCTTGCTCTTGGCTTGGTTGGCCACGCACTTTCGGTCGGTCGGCCACGGCCATCATTCTTGTTACACTTTTGGTACACACGTTCGCCGTGGTAGCAAGAGTTTATATTTCTTCCCGACCGCCGGTAACGAACCTCTATTCTTCGGCAATATTCATCGGCTGGGCAGCGGTGCTATTTT
>CAYGQU010000429.1:0-2302 GCA_964352045.1 uncultured Planctomycetaceae bacterium | reverse complement strand
GTATTGGCGTCGGCAATGCAGTCGCTTCAATCCTTGGCTTTTCTACGCTCGTTGTCGCTTATCAGCTTTCACTCGATGGAGATACGTTTACCGTTATGCAGGCGGTTCTTGACACCCAATTTTGGCTAGCTACGCACGTCGTTTGCATCACGATTGGTTATTCGACAACCTTCCTGGCAGGATTTTTAGGCATTGCTTACCTGTTTGGATATCACCTGACAGGAAAACTTGGCAAGAAAGAGGCCGATCAAATTATCCGTATGACCTACGGTACGCTTTGTTTTGCTTTATTCTTCAGCTTCATTGGTACGGTCCTCGGCGGCTTATGGGCAGACGACTCGTGGGGCCGATTCTGGGGTTGGGATCCTAAGGAAAATGGCGCTCTCATCATCGTCCTATGGAATGCTTTGGTGCTGCACGCACGATGGGGAAAGATGATTGGCCCCACCGGTTTGGCAACGCTTGCCATTGCTGGCAACATCGCAACCGCATGGAGTTGGTTCGGTGTCAACGAACTAAGCGTTGGCCTACACGCCTATGGCTTTACCGAAGGACGTGCATTTTGGCTGCTCATGTTCATGCTTAGCCAATTAGTATTCATTGGTCTGGGGTGCTTACCCATCAAACGCAATTCCCTTTAACCAAGTAACGAGACAACGATGGCCAAAGTATTGATGATAACGGGTGATTATGTTGAGGACTATGAAAACATGGTCCCGTTCCAAGCGCTGCAAGCCATGGGGCATAGCGTTGATGCCATTTGTCCGAACAAGAAGTCGGGTGACTTGATTGCCACCTCTATCCATGATTTTGAAGGGGATCAGACCTATTCCGAAAAGCGAGGGCACAACTTTACGCTGAACGCGACGTTTGATGAGGTTTCTACTTCTGAATACGATGCCCTTTATCTTCCCGGTGGCAGGGCTCCCGAGTACTTACGCCTCGACAAACGGGTACTTGAAATTATCCGTTCTTTTTTCGATAGCGATAAACCAGTTGCGTCGATTTGTCATGGGGCGCAATTGCTTACTGCCGCCAATGTGATTCAGGGGAAACAAGTATCCGCCTATCCGGCTTGTGAGCCCGAAGTGGTTTTGGCAGGAGGCGAGTACATTTCGCTCAAGATGGATGAAGCAATAGTGGATGGCAAGCTAGTCACAGGGCCCGCATGGCCCGCTCATCCCGCGTTACTAGCAAAATTTTCGGGCCTTCTCTAGTAAAAACTCGAGCTGTTTTTTGTAAGTGTCATAAAAGCATAAGAAGAAGTAGCAAAGATTTAAATTCTGCGACTTACTGCAAGGTGGTGACACCCCACTAGTGGCCAAGGCGGGACTCGAAACACTCCCCTTAACCTCGGAACTTAGGCGAATTCTAATTTATGCGCTGCACCAGGCGCAGCAAACAGATCCTAAGAGTTAGCAGCGAAGTCAAACGCAAGTTTGTAAGCCACCCATTCTGCCTATTGTCTGACGATGCGGCGGCGGCCAGTCAAAGAGAAAATGCTAGAAGTGGCTAGTATAAAAATCGACGAGGCTTCAGGTACAAAAATATTAAACAGGTAACCGTGTGAAACTCCAGCCCTTTGCTCTTGTGGATCGTCATCAGGGCAACCTTCTCTTGGCCGACAAAACGATTCAACACTTCTGACCAATCAGCGGCTCCCCGGCTACATTCCTTTAGCAGTGCGAGAAACCCTTCCCAAACTCGTTTAAAATCTTGTTGACGGCGGTAAGCAGGGAAAACCCGCCGCAAAGCGACCTCTGTTACATGCGTTAGGACAATCGAGACGCACTTTTGAATCGAATCTATATCGGATGGAGCATTCTCTGGAATCGTGCGTTCACGATCGCAAAAGATGGATTCGGACCTAAGCATCCAACAACAAAGGCAATCATCCGCTGTCTTGATTCTCTGCCAGAAGCGTAGAAAGCATGAAGAGATTAGCTTGTAAGAGTAATTCGCCAAAAGCCAAAAGTAACCCGGAAGGGACTCGAACCCCCGACAAAGGGATTATGAGTCACTCCGTGAATCCTCTAAACCTCGGGGAAGATAACGATTCCCAAAGCTCTGCAGCGCAAACGACAGCGCATAGGATGCCAATTGAAGAATCAGATGCTCAATTATCAGAACTACTATGCGTATGGGGGGAACTACCCAAGGGTATACGTGACGGCATAATGAAAATTATAGCTTCTTCGCTAATGTCTATCGATTTGAACGCAACAATAACGAAACACTAATCACCCCTCGCCAATTAGAGCACCTCTCAAACGCGCTAGCAGCGCGACTAAGGGCCACAGGA
>CAYGQU010000428.1:0-3000 GCA_964352045.1 uncultured Planctomycetaceae bacterium | reverse complement strand
AAACAGACTAGTAAAGAGAACAACAGAAGATTCGCAACGGGGCGAATTGATTTTGTAAGCATCAGTCGGTTTTTCATCAGAGAATACCACCCTGGGAGACGTCTATCCCCTTTAGGGCCATTTTTAACGCTTCGCGGTTAGGTGCGACTTCCATCGCAGCGTCACGGGAAATTAGTTCTTTGTCTACCAATGACTTTAGGCTTTGCGTAAAGTCTTGCATGCCATCTTCGGCTCCAATGCGGATCGCGTCGGGTAGCTTGTCATCTTCTTCTTCGAGGATCAGTTTCCTGATCATAGGCGAGAAGGTCATGATTTCGACAGTTGGAACGCGACTGTAATCAGGGTGGATGCTCTTGAGGAGCTTCTGAGCAACAATTCCCTTCATGTTAAACGCAATCGCACTCCGCAAAGCAGAGTGCATGTCTTGTGGGAAGAGGTCCAAAATTCGGCCAATTGTCGTTGCAGCGCTCGAAGCGTGAATCGTACCAAACACCAGGTGACCCGTTTCTGCTGCGTGGATCGCCGTCATAAAGGTTTCGCGATCACGCATCTCGCCCACAAGGATGATGTCGGGGTCTTGCCGAACAGCGTGCTTCATGCCAATCTCGAAGTCAACGACATCAAGCCCCACTTCACGTTGGTTCACCAGGCATTTGTCTTCAGTAAAGACAAACTCGATGGGGTCCTCAAGCGTGAGAATATGCTTACGATAATTGTGATTGATCCAATTTAGCATCGAGCCAATTGTTGTACTCTTACCCGAACCTGTGACACCCGCTAGTAGGACCATACCTTGGTCGTAGGTGCAAAGCGATTGCATGGTAGGTGGAAGATTTAGTCCCTCGAAGTCAGGGATCCAACTATTCACACGACGAGCCACCATGCCCATGTGACCAAGCTGTTGCAACAGATTCACGCGAAATCGCCACATGGTGCCGTCTACGTCAAGCGTGTGAGCAAAGTCAGCACCACCGTCACGGTCAAAAATCTTTCGGTTTCGATCATTCATCAATGGTAGCAACATGCTGACCATTTCTTCGTCACCAATTGGTGGCCGGTTAAGTGAGCGCAGCGTTCCTCCGACACGCACCATCGGTGGTTTACCAACCTTAAGGTGCAAGTCGCTCGCCTCTTGCTTGACGCAAGCGCGAAAGAGCTTGTTGACTTCTAGTTCAGCGGTATTAGGTATGAGGCCACTTTTGACCGCATCGGCGATCGACGTCATGGTCAATCTCTTCCTGTTTTACGATAAGGTTCAAATGTCGATAGCGAGGATACGAATCCTACGATTGCCAAATAGTGCCAACCTCGCTTGCGAGAGCTAGCTGCTTCTAAGTTTTTGCTGCTGCATCAATGTCAACTGACCATCAAGCGAACCAGCTAGGCACCCTATAAGGCTAATCGGGGAAGCTTTTATAGTACACAGAATTGGGCGGGCCGTGGAGCGTCTCGTGCCATCTTGAAGCTGATTCGAGCAAGCTAATTGGTCGAATCAGCACGATCCGAAGGGCTGGACGCGTAGATTGGCCTCTACGAGCCCCCTGCGAACTGCTTTGGCGATCGCATCCGCTCCTGGCGTATCTCCGTGGAGGCAGATCGAGGTCGCTTTGTGCGGCAATTTAACCAAGAGGGACTCCAAGCTGCCAGCTTCGATGCTGCCAGCTTCGATGCCCACTCCAATACCCCCAGAGGAACCATCCGCTCGAGGCTTGGCGTTAGCTATTTTATCCGTATGAGACTCGATGGATTGGTGTTGTATGGCAAATACCTCGCCGCGGACCGCGATCGAGAAAGCCTGCTCCGATGCCTCGGCGGGATCTGTAATCAGACCATTCGGCTCGATTCGTGAAAGAAGATTCCCATGCTGGTCGTATTTTCGATCGGCAAAGGCTTCGGTAGCAAATTGGAGCCCTACTTTCTTAGCCGCGATTTCAAGTTCACTTCCGGAGGGGCCTAGTAACCACTGCGGACCCTCCGATGCCACAACCGCTCGTGCAATAGCCATTGCCAAGTCAGCCTGACGAGCTGCCAGATGGTAGAGCGCTCCATGTGGCTTAACGTGTTGGAGGGGAGCCGAAAATTCGTTTGCAATTCTTTGCACGCGTTTGATTTGCTCTACGACAAGTTCATATGCCTCAAGAGGTGTAATCGGTAATTCTCGTCGGCCAAAGTTTTTTCGATCAGCAAAACCAGGGTGGGCTCCCATCGCTACGTTTGATGCGACCGCAAATTGAACGGCACGTCGTATCGAGGTATCGTCTCCCGCATGCGCACCGCATGCGATATTCACGGATGATAGGAAAGGAATAAACGCCTCGTCGTCACCAACCCCTTCACCCGCATCCCCGTTAATGTCGATTGACGGTCTAATCATATCAATCCGTTGGGGTCGAGCGGCGTTGGGAGCCACCGATTGTTGAATCCCTTGCTTAATCGTATCAAAACGCTGTTTTCTTTCATCCAACAAGGCTTCTGCCTTGGCAAGGCTAATTTCGACAAAACGGAATGTATCGCCAGGCCTTAATTGAGCGAGTCGCGAATGATCGACCGTTGCGACTACACCGATTACGGGATAACCCCCAACCGTCTGACGATCTGCCATCAGCACCAAGGGAGAACCACTAGGAGGCACCTGGATGGCTCCAGCAACGGTTGGTTCTGAACGCATATCTATTGGGTGCTCAAGCGGCAGCTTACCTTCGAGCCGGATACCCATCCGATCACTTTGCGAACCAACAGCGAACGAATGACTCATGAGAGTTTGCCAAGTTGCTTCGGCAAAGCAATCTGCCTGTGGTCCGCGAATTACACGAATCCTTCCCTCGGGTTCGTTTGGAACGAGTCGCCCAGCTGAAACGAACCAATTCGATTCATTTTTTAGATGCTGTATGGATGCCATTTCCCGGCCGAACAGCTGGTCGCCTGCGAAGAGTGCTCGTCCCTGATACCCACCAACGCGTGCTCTTAAATCGGTGCCACTGCCCCCGAGTCGTGGAGCGG
>CAYGQU010000427.1:0-3007 GCA_964352045.1 uncultured Planctomycetaceae bacterium | reverse complement strand
ATGGCGCGTTCAAGTTCTGGCTCATCTTCAATGGCCACCCGAAGCGTGACCTCAACTTGCTTAGCCGGTGTTGCCGATTTTTCTGTTGAACTTTGAGAAGGACGACATCCGATTGCGCCAAAAGTTAGACAAACAATGCCAACACCAATCAGCATCGGCTTGATGGAAATTACTGAAACCGACATCGACGTCTTCAACGGTAGGAGGAAAGATATTTTTACGAAAATATCCTAACAGTTAAGATGAGAAACTCTCAAATTAACCTCCCCATCGCCAATAGGTCTAGGTGCTCAGGGCTTTTGATCTAATCAATTATTTGATGAAATTAGTCGTGACAACTTGTTGATTGCCAAAGTAATTCAACAAATCAATGTGCAGCGAGACGGTTTCTATGCAGCGTCTTCTTGCATTATCATCTGCATCGAGCGTCGCGTTGAGTTCTTCAAACGCCTCGGCTTCAAGTTCATCATCAAGGTAAGCTGAAAGAAGTTCGTCAACTCTTTCTAACGAACCTTCGATTTTTTCAATCGAATCACCAGGCAGGATTTTATCGGAGGTAGGATCCATGGTTTCGAGCTCCAATCAGCAAGAAGCGAGGACATAAGGAAAGGTGGGATAGCCGCTTTTCGCTGAATTCCTTCAGCAAGGCAACGCCAGTCAGCATTTACATAGGTAAAGCCGCTCGGCATAAGACCAGGGTGGTCAATTTTTTGGTGGGTTAGGGTGAGCCTTGGCTCGGTGGGTGGGGAGCGTTAAGTTGCTTTAAGGCCTTCAGTACGAAGCAATATGGTACTAATTACCTTGTAGCTCAAGACTTTTTGCTCTCTAATTTCTATACAAATATAGCATGTAATGCTAGCTAATTTCCTTGAAAAAATCCCCTGCCACTAGCGAATCATCGGCTATTTACCCCCTCCGACTGAATAGTTGGATCGAAGGGGTGATGACGTTTTTGGTGTTTTTCATCATGGGGGCCGACCCCGCTCCGCATCGTAATGAAGCGCACTATCTTTGTCGGCTGAAGCATTTCTGGGATCCTGAGTGGTGTCAGGGCGATCTGTTTCTCGATTCGCCAGACGCCCATTTTACAGTCGTATGGCTCATGGGGTGGCTGACAATGTTTTTCTCGCTCGAAGTGGTTGCTTGGATTGGTCGGCTTCTTTGTTGGACACTTCTTGCCTGGGCATGGCAGAAGCTGCATCAACGGATTGCGCCGCTCGATTGGCTTTCGCCTCTCACGGCAGCCCTCTTCGTCATCGGGACCGAACAGTGCCATTTAGCTGGCGAATGGATCATTGGCGGTTTTGAAGCGAAGACGCTTGCCTACGGCTTTGTTCTTTTAGCCATGAGCGATGCGATTGATCGCCATTGGAACCGTTGCTGGATTTTACTCGGTATAGCAAGTGCCATGCATGCGCTGGTGGGGGCTTGGTCAGTCGTTGCCGTGTTAATGGCTTGGGTATTTGGCCGACGGCAAGAAAAACTCAGCTCCATGCTCCCCGGCTTATTGATCGGAGCTTTGATCTCGATGCTCGGGGTTTGGCCGGCGTTGGCTCTCAATTCGCATGCTACGTCTGAAATTGTCTCTCAAGCCAATGAGGTTTATGTCTTCACGCGTCTGCCGCACCACCTTGCTTTATTGACGATGGACCCAAGTTGGTTAACTAATCGTGCTCTTAGGCACTTAATAATCGTCATACTACTAATCGTGACAGGCCTCTTGCTTAAGAGAAACCCTGCGTGCCAACAAGCTGCTTCTCGGTCGAACGAGAATAGGGCTCTCCATTTGGTACGCCGATTTGCCTGGGCCTCGCTTGCAGTTTCAGCTGCTGGTTTTGGGATCGAAATAATGGGCCTTGATCACCCGAGTTGGTCGGCCAGTTATCTCAAGTATTATTGGTGGCGATTGGCCGATATTGCCGTGCCGCTGGCTGTTGCATTGAGCCTTGCCTTTTGCTTCAAGGAGATTTGGATTAAGCAAAAGAGCATTGCTGCATTTGCCTTGGTCGTAGGCCTAATGATCGCCTGTTGGGGGACTGTTGGGCATACTTACAATAAGCTTGAGGGTGTTGATTCTCCTGCGGATCGGGTTATGAAAGACCCTAGCGACTGGATAAAAATGTGCGATTGGATCGGGCAAAACACCCCAACCGATGCACGATTTCTTGTTCCTCGACGTAGCCACACGTTCAAGTGGTACACGGGACGACCTGAAGTGGTTACCTATAAAGATGTCCCTCAAGATGCCGCGACAATGCTCGAGTGGAACGAGCGTTATCATACGGTCTATCAGATTGGTCTATTTGAAGATGGCTCGAAACGATGGGCGCGTTCGCTCTCACACTTGGGTGCTGCCCGATTGCGTGAGTTGGGTGAGCTGTACGATGCTGACTTTGCTTTGAGCCAAGATGTGTTGAATCGTTTTGGCCAACCTAGGCGTCAAGCTCATGGCCTACCAATCTTACATCGCGAGGGCCGATACACACTGTACGACCTTCATCAGCAACCCGAATTAGCCAAATAATGATCGGCGACTATCATAGCATCATGAATCAAATCCCTCCCAAACCGCCGACAAAAATCCAATCTGTTGCCCTCGACATGGATGGCCTTCTCGCGTCGAGTGAAGATATTTATGAAAAGGTTGGCACCGAAACGCTAAAACGACGTGGCAAAGTGTTTGACAACGAACTTCGCGATCAGATGATGGGATTGCCCTCCCCCAGGGCAATACAATTTATGATCGACTACCATCGGCTAGACGATTCGGTTGAGAAAATAGCTGCTGAAGGAGATACCATCTTCTGGGATTTGGCGGACAAGATGCTCGGGCCCATGCCGGGAGTCGAGGAACTCTTTACCCTGCTCGATAGACACAAATTGCCACGAGGTGTTGTCACAAGTGGAACTTTTTCTTATGCCGATCGGATTCTCACAAAATTGGGAGTACGCCATCGACTTGCGTTTCTCATCACGGCCGATGACGTCAAGATTGGTAAGCCTAACC
>CAYGQU010000426.1:0-3007 GCA_964352045.1 uncultured Planctomycetaceae bacterium | reverse complement strand
GATACGCACTAATTTAACGAGGAGTTCAGCTATTCTGCCTACCAATTCGTTCAAGCAAGCAAAGTTTGGTTCGTATCACCAATTCGGCCAAAGTTGTTTAAGTAGGTTGCTTAAAGCGATCCACTCTGCATGGCGTTCTCCCCTCCGGTTGGCTCACCAGCCACCGAATCTGTCGGGAGAGGAACCGATATTTCGGCCCGACGTAATAACCGGAGGAGTCTTCTCGGTCTGAAATCTTCATCCTCGCGGTCATCCTCATCGCGATCGTCTCGGTCCCTTTCGCGTTTGTCATCTTGGTCATCTTGGTCATCGTCGTCCTCATCGTGATCATCATCTTGGTCATCGTTATCGCGATCCTCGTCATCAATCCGACGACGCCAAGAGAAGGGCGATCCAATTGGCCGAGGCGATTGCAGTTGAGGCATCATCAACCGAGGGACTTGTAATCCCTTAGCTTGATCTTGACTCGGTTCAATCAAAGGAATCCCTTGTTGTAAACCGGCACCTATCAGTTCGGTAGTTGCCCAACGAACTCGCTGGCCGGTTGGGCCATAGTCAACCTCCGTCGATTCAACCAGTCCACCTGGAATTTGATCCGAGTGAACTTCAAAAGCTTCTCGTTGTCCACCACTAGTAAACTGTTCGGTCACGAGCAAATGGCGACTGGGCTGAAGCTGATCGCCTATCAGGATGGGTAAGCCATCGGTAGTGATATTGGTTGTTTTTTTACCGGCGATCCGCCCCTCGATCGTATCGGTCCGTTCACGACGCAAGACATGTGGCGACTGCTCTTCAGAATAGTAAATTAACTCGTGGCGTTCACCCCGATCGAGCGGAATCACGATATCCCACATAGCGCAGGGAACCGCTTGGCCATGGAGCGTGATTGTGGTGGTTCCCTGTTTATCAATCGAGCTTGGCTCGACCAGCCCATCCGTAAGTAGATCAAAAGCGATCACTTGTGGGGTGCCAGGGAGTTGTTTTCCGCCGATATCAACAAGTGTACTAATCTGCAACTGGTAATGATTCACGCCCACATTGAGAAGCGATTCGGTACGAATCGTCGTGCTGTGGCCCAGCGAAATTCCCGTTTCATCAAATGATTCACTTTCAATCCGAAAGGTTCGCCAAGCTCCTGCCGAAAAACGACCCCACGGATGTTGCTCATGCGGTAACGACCAGGCTCTTGCACGGTCTTGACTGAAAACTTCATTCGAGGGAGCATCCAACAAAGAGCCCTCCCCTTTTGAATTCTTGCTTCCAAATCCTGCATCCTTTGGCGACGGCAAGGTTTCTTGTGTCGAGGGACGAAGTCTATTCTTCCGATCAGCCTTCTTCGGTACTAGCAACGGAGGAGCACTTATCGTATCCGATGCCGCAGCGGTCCGCTGCTTCTTATTGCTCGAATCCTCAACCCGAGAGGCAGGTGATTCGTTGGGATCGGGTGGCGCTAAAGTTGGAACCCCTTGAGCATAGGCAATTTGGCCAATAGCAAGCAGCAAGTAAGCAATAAGACACCTTATTCCCAGAACCCCTACGAGCCTCGCCGACTTCGTGCCAAAGCAACGGACAAAGCATGAGACCAAGCAAAGAATGGCCGACAGCAATAAGCTAAACAATGACATAAGCTGTTAATGGTTTGGTAAAGTTGGGAAAACCTGAATTATACCCCAATCAGATACCCGATATCACCAGCTAACCAGCTACCGATAGCCCAAGGTTTGCCGCGTAGCCCGAAACGAACCTAGTCGAATCGAACCAATCTGATAGCCCCCCATAATTAGGGAGAACTATCACTATCGCTTGCATGGTTGTCTTCTCCGAGAACGGCGCAAACCATTTGCTGATCTTGACTTGGAAAAACAGTACGCAGGTCAAGAATAAGATCCTCGCCTCGAATTTCACCTCTCACCGAAGGACTTGCTTCAAATAGGACTTCAGCAAAAGCGTTAACGCCTCCCTCAGCCGAGGGGGTTAATCGTATGCCCCATGAATTCATAGCTTGCAAGCCGCTTCCCACCCGTCGGTCGGAAAGCTCAATGGGCTCGGCTGAACTGACTCTTTTCGAGGTACCCATCAGCTGAGCAAGCCGATCAGCACGCGTTCTGAGGTTATCAATCGGTGTATCGAGCAACGATGCCACTGGATGACGAAAAGGCAATCGCTCGGGTTGCTCAAAAAGAGTTAGTGTTGCTTCCAGCAGCGCATGATCCCAATCACTAGCCTGCCAATGGTGATAAGCCAACCACTGTTCGATGGGTTCAAGTGCTGATTGCTTCCCCGCAATCAATCCGACGGCAGGCCCACCGATAATGCCGTTGCCACGCAACAACACGAAGTCAGCTCCCATACGTAGCGCTTTAGCCGCGTTTAAAACTGAGCATGTTACTCCACCTTGCAATTCACATGGGGCGGCATCTGCCAGCGCCATGCCAATCAAGATCTTTTGCTTCGGCAACGCCTTATGCATCTTTGAGATGAACTCCGCCAGAGCCACCTCTTCTTGTTGTTGCATCAACAGGGCAACCATCGCGGGTCCAAAATAAACCATCGGCAGTGCGTCCGGATCCTGCTCGATGAATCGTTCGACTGCTTCTTGATACTCCTTCAAGGTCGCTTGTTGGGCAGTACCCACCTCGATTACTTGCATCGCATTCGCATCGCAGAGCGAAAGTAACCTTTGCCCCGGTTCAATCGAACCTATATCGGGTCGGCCCAAAAAAATCGTCCCCCTCTCCCCTGCTTGTTTTCTTAGGCTACCCAAAAGAGCTTCGTGGGCTGTCACATAAGACGACGCTACCAGGGCCGATTCGCCTTTGGTCAATCGCTTCAGCAGGTTCGGCGAATTACTAGCCGTGAGTTCCTTTCTTGTAAAAAGCCCTGCATGTCTCGCGGCATAAGCAATCGCTTCAGCTGCCAGAGGTACTTTCCAACCAGTCTCCACCCCAATTGGTCCCGTCGCGTTAATCACCTCTTGGCAAGGGGGCGTATCAGGGCGATCCAACAG
>CAYGQU010000425.1:0-3010 GCA_964352045.1 uncultured Planctomycetaceae bacterium | reverse complement strand
GGCTTGGCCCATCAAGCGGAAATACATCGAGACCACTCCTTCGCCACGACTCTCATGCTCGCCAATAATTCTTCGGGAGACATATCGGCATGCACAAAATTTCGGGCCATGTAGTCAACTTGCTCAAGCTGATGCTCTAGATCAAGCAGATCCTTCATGCCATTCTGCACGAGACCCATCGGGTTGTCATTGCGAGCGCGTCCCCCCCGAGGAATCACCGTTCCTTCAGGAGCTACCAATTCATAGAGCAACACCTGATAAGCAAGGAATCGTTGGTTGAGGCCAGCATAATAGGCCACGTCTCCCACATGAATCGCCCCGACAAGATCGACCATCACCTGCCCGTGCGGGCCGTTTGGATTTCCAGCATACCGTGCTATGGCTGTCTGTAAGCTACTCGCATTGCCCTCGGAATCTTCAACGAGCCGAACCCATTCTTCATCGTAAGCCACTTCAACTGGCTTAATTGCATATGCTGGCTTAGCTGTCTTAGACAGAGTGACATTAGGCTTAGCCGATGCAATGCGAGCAATGCCATAAGTGGCTAAAAGGGCAAACAGAACCAGCAAGCGAGTACTTAGAAGCGTGTGAAAACCCTTGTGTCGCAGCAATCGGGATAACATGGCAAACAGCTCGGTAAGACGCGAAATAGATAAGAAAACCACTGTAACTATAGGCAATTCATATCCCGAATGGGGCTCTGAGGCTAGTCGGCGTCTAACAAAACGCTAGCAGGGCTATCGTCTAAAGAACCGTCAGGACCAAGAGAAACGGAAAAACCGGCAAGGTTTACCAATCTTACTCAACAGTCACGGCCCGACTTCCCGATACGAAGTGCATAGCTGATTCCGGAGAGACTGTGCAGCGTCGTGCAGTTACCGTTTTTTGAGATGTACCTGAGCTGGGGAAGCCGATGTTCGCCTCGCGCCTTTTCATATTGACCACCCTTGTAGCGTGTACGGTAGTGCCTGCCACCCATTGCTGGGCGCAAGCCTACGGCCTGGAGGGAATTGTCGAAGACAACGACCTTCGTTGGTTCGAACCTGCCGACCTCGACCTCGATGGTCGGTTGGAGAAAGAAGCGGGGTACTTCTTGAAAATCAAGAAAGAAGGGCTTTTCGTAAGTGGCGAACGCGTTGAGATCGGTGATCCCGATACGATCGTCCAATCCGAACAAGTTTATGGTGACAGAACACAAGAGCAAGCTCAAATCCTGATCGATAACTTCTTCCTTAATAATCCAACTAGTAATCCTAATTTAGATCTGGTTGAACAATCATTCGGTGTTGATTTTCAAGAGGTAGGTGGAAACGTTGTCACTGTACCTGTTGACATTACAGGCGTCGATGGCGACGGCAATCCCATAACCATCACAGTCAACATACCTCAGGTTGATGTAGTTACCGAGTCGGCACCTGATTCCTTTATTATTAGAAACAGCATTCTCGATGCAACGCCACAAGCTGAACTTGGCTGGGGTGAAGAATACGAGTTTGGACATTCCGATGGTGAACGTGGATGGATGGCAAGAGTGCTAGACGGACCTGAAGTCAACTCGGGGGGAATCTTCGGTGCAGGTGAAGGGAGTCCCTATACTAGTCAATCATCTGATCCTGATCGCTTAGCTAATACCGATCCATATTATGGTGGGAGCCCGATCGATGCTGATGGCGATGGCCGACTCGACACTGTAGGAGACATCAACGATATCTATGCTTTAGGATTTGGTAGTGTAGCCGTCAACTTCTCTGCACCAGAAGACTACTTTGTTGGCTTCCGTGATTACGTTCTAAATGGAGATCCCTCTGCAGGTACGCAAACAGGACCTATCTATTACATAGGTAATTATGGGGGGGTTGAAGATGATGACGAATTTGATGACGTCGATGTACCCGCTATTGCAGATGACCTCGATGGTGATGCTGGGACTTTCTTCCTCATCTTAGGAGACATCAATGGCGACGGTGATGTGGATGACGATGAAGTTGTTGGTACATTCATCGACTTCGGAGACCTATACGAATTTAACGTCTTCTTTGACCAAGTTGATGTGCGAAATCGGGTTGAACTCGATGGAGTGGAACTAATGTTCACCCACGAACTCGATCGGGGGCATAAGTTGGACAGGGGACGCCGTGACGATATGCAACTACGGTATGGAGTCAGTTACCTTCGCTTCCGTGATGATTTTAACTTTGAAGGTCTGGGAAGTATTTTAGGTCGGACGAGCGTAGACCACGAAACTGATAACCAATTCGTTGGGCCTTCGGTTGGACTACGATGGAGACGAGATCACGGCAATTGGGATTTCTCGCTTGATACTCAAGTAACACTTTCCTACAACATTGTCGATCATCGCCAAAACGGTATCTTTGGTGAAGAACTTATTCCTGGCGCTTTGAATCGGCCTATCAATGGTAGAACCTATACCTCAGTAGACTCAAAGCACGAAGACGATTTTTCACCAATGGCGGAACTACGAGCTGAAGCTCGATACAAAATCACAAAAGCATTAGCAGTAACCGTAGGATACAAAGCTAAGTTTATCGACAATATCCAACGCAGTTCAGATGCTGTGGTGTATTCAAACGAATGGGGCATTAACAGCAAAAAATCCGACGTCTTCATCAACGGAGTCACTTTCGGTGTCGAATTCCGCCACTAAGAAACCATCGAAAGAAATAGCATAACTAGACTCACGGTGGGTTGACCAACAGGTCGGCCCGCCGTTTTTTATTGTCAATTCTGACTGTGCTGGTCAAAAAAGACAGCAAAACCAAGCTCAACACGAGGGGCTAGTGCAAAGGGTACAATAAATTGAGAGGTTCTGAACGAACCCCCCGTTAGTAGGTGGCTTTAGCTTGCCCAACCGAACAACATCCAAAACGAAAGGACCCGAACCGTGTCACAAGCCATTGTCGATCCTGTCGAACTACGCCGGTTTGCCAATAATCTGCGCCGGTTCAATACAGAACTCGAAGAACGCATGACCGCCTTGGCAGCCCAGCTC
>CAYGQU010000424.1:0-3041 GCA_964352045.1 uncultured Planctomycetaceae bacterium | reverse complement strand
AGATCGCTCCGTCGGGACCCATGCCAGGGGCACCAACCGCAGGACCATTGGTCATCGCAATGGGCGTCCGAGGATTGAGAGCCGAAGCTCCCCGACCAGCCGATGCCATCGCGTCGTTAATTAGCCCTTGTAGTCCAATGTTGTTGTCAGGAACAAAGTTAGGAATCGGAATAACGAGGTCAGCGACATAGTAGACCTGGCGTGTTAGGTCGCCATCACGAAGTGTTTCGCTCGTGATCTTAAGAACTTCATCATTAATCGTATAGCCTAGATGATACTGCTCAAGAATCAAATTCAGCGCGCTCTTGAGTGAAATCTCACTTGTGATGTTGATCGTAACGGGCGTACTGCTCGAAACTCCTTCTTGCAGCAAGCCGCGATTGTCGAGGTGAATATTGATGCCTGACATCTGTGCCAAGTCATCCATCACTTCGCCAAGTGGCTTTTCGTCGTAACGGAACTGTACCGGTGTTTCGAGTCGGCGTTGGATTTCGATTTCACGAGGACTACGATTACCGTTGGCTTCTGAAATGGAAGCACGGTTTTTGATTTCTTCCCAATACTTCGAGTTAAAATCTAATTCATGGCCATCGGTTAAGTTGTGAACCGTGGCTCCATCAATGTTGGATAAAGTTTCCCAATTGGTCTCGTCCCGCATTTCGCGAATGTTTTCATTAAACATATTGCGACGAATAAACTTTGCATTCTCCCAAACCTGCTTGGCAACAGGATCATTAGGTGCCAGTTCAATCAACCGCATAGCGACAACTTCAGCTTCTTCAAAGCGTTGCTCATCGATCAGATCGTTGAATTTCTCAACATTCTCTTGGATTCCTTCACGTACTTTTTGTTTGGCCGCATTCTCGCGGTCGATATCAGCCAGAATACTGGCATTCTTTTCATCAAGTTCAATCTGTGAGCGATTGTTATCAATGTAAGTCTTCGTTTCAGATATTGAACGATCGACGCGGCGCGCGAGCTGATCACGGAACTGCTTGCTAAGTCCCGAACTTTCAACCTCGGCCTTAACCTTCTCTAGCATATCAAGCGAACGGCGTGGTTCGGCTTTATGGAGTTGCCGTGACTCGACTTGCACTTGTCCAACGGTGGTCGATAGTTGTCGTGCAAGTAGCTTTTGGTCGGCATCGGCTGAGTCGATCATTGAATCACTGAAAGGTGTCACGACCGATTCAGGGGCAATCCCCGCGGGATCAAATTCAGTGAGTGTTGTATTCTTCGATGTCGGTTTAGCTGCAGCCGATAGCATGCGTAGATGCCCTTCAAGCCGTTGTTTATCCGAGCTGGATAGCTCTTCACGTCGATCAGCAGCCGCACGAAATAGATCGTAAGCCGAACGAAGATCCCGATCCCGCAAGGCTTGTTCACCCTCGGCAAGCAAATCACTTGCACCGGTGGTTTCAGCCTTTACCGATTCAAAAGGGGAAGGTAACTGAGCTAAACGGTTATCAGAGGGCTTGCCATTCAAATTGGGACCTAGCAAAGCTGCTGCAGGTTGAACGGCAGATTGTTTATTGTCTTTGGCGTTGGCATCGACAAGATGATAAGCCTGCAAAGAGAGATTCTCTTGCTTCATAGGAATCGCTCCGCCTGCTGCCATGACTTGCGAGTCGTGTTGGCGAGTCTCTTGACGATAACGTACCTGTTGAAGCTGCCAGGCCATCTTCGACGGAGTCAGCTCTTCAAGGCTGAATAATTCTTCCGAAATATTGAGTCGACTCGCCTCAGCAGTAAGCTCTTCGGCTTGTTCCAAATCACCGGCTGAGAGAGCAGCACTTGCTTCTTCCAATAGCCAACGGGCTGCCGACAGTTGCTCGGCAGTAGTTGGTGCAGATGATGCGTACCGCTCGCCAACATCGATTGGCTTGGTCGTGGGACTTATTCCTGGACTATTGGTCGTAGGATAAGCGTTGGGCTGCTTTGTTTGCTGTGCCTGGCTAGTCGCATTGAATGCCAATAAGGCTATCAAGCAACTGGCGATTATTCGTGAGTACTTCCGTGTCGCGTTCAACTCAACTCTCCTTGTTGCGTTGGATCGCCGCTTCGTGGTCCAATCTTATTTGAACCTCAGCAGCAAACGGCCAATGCCGTGAAATGTGCTTATAATATTTCCGCCTCATAGGCTCTTCGTTAACCTAAACAGCTAATCCCAACACACAATGCTTCCTGCACTGCGAGTTAAAACAGTTTTTTAGGCTCTAATCCATCCGAACCCACTTGGGATCGAGCGGAAGAGCGACGCGTAATTAACCGCGGGGAGATTTTTAGTCAACACCAATCAGAGACCACAACAAAAATTTCCCGTGGTCTCGCCGGCATTGCTAGCGACAAGTTTTGAGTGGCAAGTAAATACCAACAATAGTAGAGGCAGTGTACGCTAGTATTCGACACCTTCTGATCCACCGAAGAAGCCTCCTCCGCGTACATTGCGGTCTTCATCGCTTTCTTCGTAGGTCATGCGATGCTGTTCGATGATCGGCATGTCATCGAGTTGATTTTTAACGAAAAGTTGGCCCGAAGGATCCATGAATAGGACTTTTATAGGCTCGACTTCGTCTCTCGTAAGTGACTCGCCACCGACGACGTCACACAAGGTGATCCCCGTGCTGAATTCAAACGAATCTACTTCGACCAACCAACGCTGGTCAGCAGATAGCACCTCAACATCTTCCGACATGTTCATCACACTGCCGACAGGGAACGACTTGATTACACCTGCCTTGATCGCACGCTGTTCTTCATCCAAATCATAAGATTGGACGAGAAGTTCAACCGAAGGCTCAGCGTTGGCTTGCCCCTTGCTGGGGACTTTGGCATCGACAATAAAGACATCGCCAGCCATCGGTACCGACACAATCGGGCTAGGCTCGCTCCATTCGGTTAGGCGAATTGGACTTTTCGTAGCGGCGATTCTTTCCGCCACTTCTTTGGCTAGGTAGCTAATGGATAAACCAGGCCGACGGTTAACATCGCTCACAACAAGCCGAATGCGATAGCGATATTGCCTACCCGGCGCGACCGAA
>CAYGQU010000423.1:0-3060 GCA_964352045.1 uncultured Planctomycetaceae bacterium | reverse complement strand
CCGAACTCGGTTGCCGTGAGCAGCGTGGCGTCGGGATCGGCAACGACCATGCCGACGAGTTCGTCCCCCTTCGTCAGGCTCACTCCCTTTACGCCGCTCGAGTTACGACCCATCGGGCGGGCGTCTGACTCGGCAAAGCGGATTGCCATGCCGCTGGCGGTGGCGAGTAGGACTTCGTCCCCTTTCTCCACGACCGCCACATCGACGAGCTCGTCTCCTTCGCGGAGCTTGATGGCGATGATGCCTGTCTTCATCGGACGGCTGTAGGCCGACAGTTCGGTCTTCTTCACCAAGCCGCCCCGGGTTGCCATCATCAGGTAATGATCGGGCAGCATGAAATCGCGTACCGCTCGGCAGTCGGCAATTTGCTCCCCTTCGGCTAGGTTGAGCAAGTTCACCACGGCACGGCCTTTTGCATCGCGAGCGAGCTCGGGGAGGTTGTAAACCTTTTGCCAATAGACCTTACCTAGGTTCGTAAAGAACATGAGGTAATGGTGCGTGCTAGTGACGAAGAGGTGTTCGATCGGATCGTCGTCGTCCGTCTTCGCACCTTTGATGCCTTTACCACCACGACGCTGCGCTTGGTAGACACTCGCAGCGGTTCGTTTGATGTAGCCGTTGTGGCTAATCGACACGACCATCGTTTCCTCTTCGATGAGGTCTTCGATGTTAACATCGCCCACTTCTTGGTGGGAAATTTCGGTCCGGCGTGGCGAGGTATGCTTCGACTCAAGCAAATCGACCATGTCTTGGCGAATGATCGCGTAGATACGAGCTTCGTCGCCGAGGATTTCTAAGTAGCCAGCGATTTCGACCAACAACTCAGCATGCTCGTCGGCAAGCTTTTCTTGCTCGAGGTTTACAAGCTGGCCAAGCGTCATCTTGAGAATCGCATCGGCCTGCACGGGCGTGAGTGTGTACTCTTCGGCAACACCCCGTTCGTCTTGGAACTGAGCATAGCCATCGTCACCGAGCGCCCGCTGTAGAAGCGAGCCAGGCGTTTTGATTTGCATCAAAGCGACCTTCGCCTCGGGCTGCGTTTTGCTTGCCCGAATGACGCGGATCACTTCGTCGATGTTCGTATGAGCAAGGAGCAAACCTTGGACGGTGTGCTTTCGCTTGCGAGCACGCGACAACAAGAACTGTGTACGACGACGTATGACGATCACTCGGTGCCGAATGAACTCTTCGAGCATCTCCTTGAGCGTCAGCACGCGTGGCTTACCATCGACAAGCGCAAGCAGAATGATGCTCTGTGAATCTTGCAGCGGCGAGAACTTGTAAAGTTGATTCAACACGACGTCAGGATCGGCGTCACGCTTGAGATCGACCACGATACGAACTGGTTCGTTGAGATCCGACTCGTCGCGGACGTCGCTGATGCCTGCAATTTTGCCTTCGTTCGCTAGTGCAGCGATCTTCTTGATGACGGGGTCGCGTGACTGCTGGTAAGGAATCTCGTGAACAAGAATTCGCTTTTTCTTGCCTGTCTCTTCGATTGAAGTGCGGGCACGGAGCACGACCGTGCTGCGTCCCGTTTGGTAACCCTTGAGGATGCCGCTACGGCCACAAATGGTTCCCCCGGTTGGAAAATCAGGGCCAGGAATGTACTGCATCAATTCCGGAATGCTGATTTCCGGGTTATCGATCAGCGCGATCGTTCCTTCGCAAACCTCTTTGAGGTTGTGCGGCGGTATGCTGGTCGCCATCCCGACGGCGATACCGCCCGAGCCGTTGACGATCAGGTTAGGGAATTTCGATGGCAAGACCGAGGGCTCGGTCAGCTTTTCATCGTAGGTTGGGGTGAAATCGACCGTATCGAGCTTCAGGTCTTCAAGCATTAAGCCCGCGACAGGCGAGAGGCGTGCCTCGGTATAACGCATCGCAGCGGGTGGCAGGCCAGCGATGCTACCGAAGTTTCCTTGCGGCGAAATGAGCAAGCAACGGGTCGCCCATTCTTGGGCCATACGAACGAGCGTCGGATAGATCGCGCCGTCACCGTGCGGGTGGTATCGCTTCATCGTCTCACCAACAATACCGGCACACTTACTCGTGCTACCAGCAGGGGTGAGCCCCAGGTCATTCATTGCCACAAGAATGCGGCGCTGCGAAGGCTTGAGCCCATCGCGCACGTCGGGTAGCGCCCGACTGACGATCACGCTCATAGCGTAGGTAAGATAGCTCTCCTTGAGTTCGTCCTCGATCGGCAAGTTGATGAGCGACTTGGCGATGGCATCCTTGTTGGGATCGAAGCCAGGCTCGCGTTGGTCCATGGGAATGAAGGCCTCTTCGGGGCCCTCGTTCTTGGAGGCGTCGTCGGTTGGTTCATCGGGTCCGTTGGAGTCGCTCGACACGCGGCAGATCCTTCAAGGGTGGCTTCAAAAATAACAGGCTATAGCCGGCCCTACAGCGGTCGCTGAAGAGGGATTGGCAAACCGCCAATTCTACGATTTTTTTGCCCAAATCACAACGCACCCAAGGGCTTAAAGGGCAAGAGAAACCCAAAGAGTTTGGGCATTCAAGTAGCACGAAAATCGGGCCTAAATGAGGCATCTAACCAGTTGCCCGGTTGACAAGATCACCTGTCAATTGACGGGCCAACTCATCTGCACACCATGGGGCCCATAACGAGCCCTTTCCCCCCAATCCATTCAGCCAAGCAATGCGTGGTTCGTCAGCGTGGATGCCATGGTAAGGGAGTCGGCTCGACGTCGTGGGGCGGATGGCAACTTGTTGGTCTTTGACAATCACTTCTCCTTGCCAAAAACTTGCGAGACGCCCGAGTAGCTC
The DNA here is from genome assembly GCA_964352045.1 of uncultured Planctomycetaceae bacterium. GTDB lineage: Bacteria > Planctomycetota > Planctomycetia > Pirellulales > Lacipirellulaceae > CAYGQU01. Next base: position 270 of record CAYGQU010000423.1, on the reverse strand, counting down.
GTCACGACCCACTTCGGTTACACCCAAATGCAGATCCTCCCAGCGGTGCGTTGCACCCAACAGGTAGGTATCCTTTTGCAATCGCTCGGGAACAAGCCAAATGCCGCAATGCAGAATGCGATCCACATCGAAACCGGGGAGTTCGACCGAAAGGATCTCGCCCGCTGCGGGTTGGAATTCGAGATCAGAAAGCCAACGTGGTCGCTTCGGCGTGTAACCCTGGCAGAAAACGACTCGAGATAATTTTTGATCCAAGGGTTTGCAATGAAC
>CAYGQU010000422.1:0-3068 GCA_964352045.1 uncultured Planctomycetaceae bacterium | reverse complement strand
TCTCGACTTGGTCGTAAACGACCCCCCGATCGGCACCGTCGAGCACTTGTAGCGTGATACAGGCCATCGACATGCGGGGGAAAGGAACCGAGGAAGCTTGCGCTAGCCTTTTCATAGCGAGACGCATGTCACGCTTAGGTAAGAGCTAAATCGTTCAAGCGTAATTAGTTAGCCAAACGTGTCGTGTCAAAGCAAACACCAAACAGCATCACCTTAACTGTCTCTTCAATATAGCCACCCTGATTCAAGCTAACAAGGAATCGGCTTAGAAAGGGTTAGGTGGTGGGTTTTGCTCGGAGAATGGGGCTTTTGCTATCTAATCGAACGATCCTTTAATAGCGGATGGGTATAAAGAATCGAGGAAATCGCCGAGCCGCCAAAATTGCCAAGAAAAATGCGGAGTACTGCTCAATAGTGCGTGGTGCTATGCTCTCCGCTTGTGTGGACATGACGACTTGGGACTTCGGAATAACAGGGTTGGCCTAGCTTAGCGGATTAAACTAGACGAACATATTCTCCCGTTATCCGACGTCGTAGGATGTTTCTCAAAATAAGAGAAGCCAGCCTCCTTGGCTAGCTTTAATGGGCTACCAAGACTGCTGAGTATGAGTTAACCGTCTTAAGACTTGTTTTAGACGAGTCCCCACCCCTAGAAATGCTCCTGCGAAGATTAGCAGGCCGCTGCTCGGCTCGGGGACCGTCATGTCGAACAGGTGAGCCTGACCAAAAACTAGCAGATATTTCACCTTCAATAAGAATGCAAACAAGAAGGTGCGTTTCGCTTCACGGCACTCACCGTATGACTAGTGCCTCTTCCTTAGTGCCTAAAGTGCCGCCGTCCGGTAAAGATCATTGGCATCTGACACTCGTTGCACGCGTCGATTACTTCTTGGTCGCGGATTGAACCACCTGGTTGGATGACGGCGGCGACGCCCGCTTCGCTGGCCGATTTAATTGAGTCATCGAACGGGAAGAAAGCGTCCGACGCCAAGACCGAACCGTCGACCCTTACGCCCGCTTTGCGGATCGCGATTTCGACCGAATCAACGCGGCTCATTTGGCCGGCACCGACACCGACGAGCGCCAAGTTGCGGGCCAAGACAATCGCGTTTGATTTCACATGACGACAAGCGGCCCAGGCAAACCGAAGCTCGGCCATTTGTTGTTCGGTCGGGGTCTCTTCGGTAACGACTTCCCAGCTATCGAAATCGTCAAGACCATCGTCGGCAGTTTGAGCAAGGTAACCGCCGCTGATCGAGCGTAGTAAAATCTGACCCGGCGGGATTTGGCTTGCACCGACTTCCACGAGGCGAACGTTCGCTTTCCACTTCGGTTTGGTAGTCAGAATCTCTAACGCCTCGGCCGTAAACGACGGAGCAGCGATCGCTTCGACAAATTTACCTGGTTCGGCAAGGCATTCGGCGGCGGCGGCATCGACGGGGACATTGAAGCCGAGGATCGAGCCGAAGGCGCTTAGTGGGTCGCCATCCCAGGCGCGTTTGGTCGCTTCGCCGACACTGCTGCCGGTGGCGGCACCGCATGGGTTGTTATGTTTGAGGACCGCCACGCCCGGCGAGGGTAAGGACTTGGCACACGCCCAAGCGGCATCCAGATCGAGTAGGTTGTTGTAAGACAGGGCTTTGCCATTGAGCTGCTTGCCATTGACGAGCGCGCCGGCAGGAGCGTTTTCGAGCGTATAGATCGCTGCCTCTTGGTGGGGGTTCTCGCCGTAGCGTAGCGACTCTTTGCGAACGAGCGAAACCTTCAGCCGAGCTGGCATTGCATTCGGCGTTTCCTCACCCTGAGATTCAAGCGATGCAAAGTAAGCAGCGATTGCTTGGTCGTACGCGGCGGTTTGGGAGAATGCGACGCCAGCAAGCTGGCGTCGCTGTTCGGGCGTTGTGCCACCATTTGTTTCAATTGCCTCGGCAATCGCATCGTACTGGCTTGGATTGCTAGCGATGGTGACGTATGCGTGGTTCTTCGAGGCGGAGCGAACCATCGAAGGGCCACCGATGTCGATCTGCTCGATCGCTTCGGCAGGGGTTACTCCTTCAAGGGCGATAGTTTGTTCAAACGGATAGAGATTCACGACGACAAGGTCGAAGGGCAAGATGCCATGTTCTTTGGCCGAGGCCATGTCGGTTTCGTTGTCGCGTCGGCAGAGGAGTCCGCCATGAACACGGGGATGGAGCGTTTTGACTCGGCCCCCCATCATTTCGGGCGAGCCGGTGTATTGGGCGACGTCTTGAACGGTAAGGCCTGCTTCTTCGAGCACGCTGCGAGTACCGCCGGTGCTGTAAAGTTGAATTTTTTGGGCAGCCAAGCGTTTAGCAAAATCGACAAGGCCTGTTTTATCACTCACGCTTAACAGGGCGCGTTCGATGCGAAGAGATTCCATTGAGATTGCAAAAGTTTGATCAGAAGGGGAGGGGTTAATGCCTGCGTAAAACGCTAATTGCTAGCGTGCGACGATAGCACTGTGAGCTCGCTGATTCAACGAGCCCACCGACGAAAAGAGGTTGGAACGCGAGTTTTTTTTAGAAAGCCAGTTTTCTTATCTTTCGACAAAGAACCAACCGACCCGACCGTTCGTAAAGTGAGCATTGCCCAAGCAAGAACGATTGGTTTTGACCGATCAGGTTGATTTGTCTTGTTTATGAGGGCGGGCAATGAACTCGTCCGATAGGAATTCGATACTTAGATAGGTGTCATTCTAAAATTGCGTAAGACTGGTCGCTAGGAAGGACCAGCCTGGTTGGCACTGATGCCGCCCCCCCTGTTTTGACATGACTCGATATGACGGTGCAAAGGAAACCGTTAGGGCCCGTTTGGCTGTGAAAATCGAGTCGCAACTCTCAGTAAGAAATTCCGTTTGCTGTTTGAATAGTCCTTACCGTTGCTAAAGTTATAATCGGCATAACCATCGGCGCATTACTCGGTTTATTCCGATGTTGTGACGGCCAAAGCGACCAGTTCATCAAAAAGAATCGCACCAATTTTTTGACGCGCTTGTTTTTATGATCTATATTTCGGTGGCCTGATGGTCTGGCAGTTTTCACGCGAGT
>CAYGQU010000421.1:0-3074 GCA_964352045.1 uncultured Planctomycetaceae bacterium | reverse complement strand
GCAAACGGCCGACGATGCCTTCAGGGATTTGGCTCTCTGTCACGGCCAAATAATCGGGCAAGTCGCGAGTGTTTTCTGCTTGTGCGGCTCGAACCCAATCAAGGCTCTTCGCACGGTTCTTCACGCGAATCACATCGCCTGCTCGGACCAAGGCACTCGGCACGTCACAACGACGTCCGTTGATCGTGATATGACCATGACTAATGATTTGGCGAGCTTGAGCACGGCTGATACCGAAACCAAGTCGGTGCACGACATTGTCTAAACGGCGTTCGAGGAGTGTCATCAGCGTATCGCCCGTGTTACCCTTCGAGCTTTCTGCCCGTTTGAAGTAAAGACGAAACTGCCGTTCAAGCACTCCGTAAAAGTGCTTAACCTTCTGCTTTTCACGAAGCTGAACACCGTAATCGGTCATCTTGCCACGACGTGGTGGTTGCGAACCGGGAGGACCCTCACGGCGTTCAAACGCACACTTGGGCGAGTCGCAGCGGGTTCCCTTCAGGAACAACTTTGCGCCATCGCGGCGACAAAGGCGACAGACGGGGCCTGTGTATCTTGCCATAGCTCTAAATCTTAAAGTACACGTGGATAAAAATGGTTTTTGCTATTTGAATCAATCAGCTTTGAATGACTCGGTATTTTTTATGGGAAGGTTGCTGATTGTTAGTCTTCGTCCTTCGCAAGCTGGAAGCAAGAAAGAGAAACCTACTCTTGCAGTCCCAACCAACCCTGGATTAAACGCGTCGCTTCTTGCGTGGTCGGCAACCATTGTGTGGCAGCGGAGTGACATCTTCGATTGACTTAACTTTCAAGCCTGCCGCTTCAAGGGCCGTTATGGCGCTTTCGCGTCCACTGCCGGGGCCTTTCACTTTGACATCGACGTCCCGAAGCCCAAACTTCTTGGCCTTCTCAGCCGCCTGTTGGGCCGCGCTTTGACCAGCAAACGGCGTGCTTTTGCGGCTTCCTTTGAAACCACTTGTGCCGGCACTTGCCCAGCAAAGCGTATCACCCTTGGTGTCGGTGATTGTTACGGTTGTGTTGTTAAAGGTCGCGTTAATGTACGCAATGCCCGCTGCAATGTTGCGACGAGTACGGCGACGCGATTCTGATTTACCTGATTTAGCCACGCTAAAATCTTCCTAACAGGACTCTTGCTCGAAGCAAGATGGATAATGCGATTTGAATATATGATTGACTGCCAACGTGATTATCAAGCTTCCATGACCGTCATGACTGCGATTGCAGAGGGCCTGCTTGAAGAGAACCTCGACGTTATCGAAGATCCTTAACACCCTTCTTACCAGCAACGGTCTTCTTAGGACCCTTACGTGTCCGAGCATTTGTCTTGGTCCGCTGTCCACGCACAGGCAGGCCACGGCGGTGACGCAAACCTCGGTAAGCAGCAATGTCTCGAAGACGAGAAATATTTTGATTCACCTGACGACGTAGCTGACCTTCGACAACATAATCTTTGTCAAGCAAGGCCGCGATACGTGCGACTTCGTCCTCGGTCATCTCCCGAGCACGAGCTTGCGGGTCAATGCCCGCCTTGTGACACAGCTCGCGCGCTGTCTTTGGACCGACGCCATAGAGGTACGTCAGCGAAATGACCGTTGGACGGTCAGTTGGTATATCTACACCTTGGATGCGTGGCATCGACCGGTTTCTCCTACTACACCCTCGGCTACGTATAACGCGAGGATCTCAAACGTATGAATAGTCAAATTGTATTTTTGTCAGCAAACTGCTGTTTGGTTAGCCCTATGCTATTTAACCTTGGCGTTGTTTGTGGCGTGGGTTGTCGCAAACAACGTAGACAACGCCACGTCGGCGGACTACTTTGCACTTAGCACAAATTCGTTTAACGCTCGCACGAACCTTCACTTGGTTCTCCTCTAGTTATGCTTCTTGGCAAATTGGATGCTTTAAAAGCAAAAGGCCAATGCAATGCCCACATGCTTGGAAAGCCAGCTGCTCAGAAAGCCAGCGGTTGCGGGCCTCCCTCTCGAGCCCATCGGAATTGGGCGAATCGGTGAGTATATGCTTCTAAACCCCCGATGGTCTTCCCCCGATCCCCTACGTTTCGACAAAGGAGAAAGAAAAATGCATCCCGAGCCAAAAAATAACCCAATCCCGCCATCGAAGGCAACCTAAACCGTAAAGTTTGCGGGCGAAAACACACCAAAGCCCCTCGATTTGAGTTACCAATCCTACTCGATTCAGTCAAAGTGACTTTCGTGAGTGCGAAATGCTACTAATCAAGCTGAATTTCAAGGGGCGGTTTCAGGGTGCCAATGAGCAAAATCCACTGAACACAGGCCACTGAGGAAACGGCCAACATAGGCTAGTCTTCAAGTAATGCTAATTCTTCCTCGTTCGGAGCCCCTGTAAGCCGTACTGGGCCTTCCTTGGTAATCGCAATTGTGTGCTCAAAATGGGCACTGGCCGATCGGTCGCGGGTCACTTGGGTCCAATAATCAGGGAGTTCTTCCACCTCTTTTGTTCCCAAGTTCACCATCGGCTCAACGGCAATAACCAACCCTGGTTCGATCTTGAAGTCATTCTGCCCACGCAAAGTGCGGCTGAAGAAATTGGGCACCTGCGGGTCTTCATGCAATTCGCGGCCAATGCCATGTCCCACAAAGCACTCGACCGAATAAAAACCACGGTCCGAAATATAGCGGCCCATTTCACGAGCAATCTCACTCCAGCGGTTTTTGCTAGCTAGCAACTCGATTGCCAAGTTAAGCACCCCTTCCGTCGCGTCAAGCAAAGATTGCGTTTCAGCGTCGATTTGGCCAACCGGGTAGGTCCAGGCCGAATCGCCGCACCATCCACCTATCTGACAGCCTGTGTCGAGGCTCAAAATGTCACCCTCGGCTAGCAGATTGTCATCAGGGATGCCATGAACTACTTCCTCATTGAGCGACATGCAACATACCGCCGGAAATACCGGCTTGCCGGGCGTTGCGTTAGGGTAGTTCAAAAAAAGAGGGGTCGCATTTCGGGTTTTGAAATACTCGCCTACTGCCGTATCGATCTGTCGTGTCGTGGCGCCCGGACGAATCATTTCC
>CAYGQU010000420.1:0-3087 GCA_964352045.1 uncultured Planctomycetaceae bacterium | reverse complement strand
TTCACCGGTGCTGCCATCAAAGCTTTGAGTGATAACGCGATGCGTTGCTTGTTGCGATCAACCGAGACGACCTTGGCTTCAACCTCTTGTCCTTCGCTAAGGACGTCGCTCGTGCGATGAACTCGTTTGTAGTCAAGTTCTGAGATATGGATAAGTCCCTCGACGCCTGGTTCGAGCCGGACGAAGGCGCCGAAGTCCATGATCTTCGAGACTTTGCCCTTGATTGTGCTGCCAGGGGCATAGTTCTCTTCGACCTTGTCCCAGGGGTTGGCAACCATCTCGCGGTAGGAGAGTGCAATCTTGCCCGTCTTCGAGTCGATTTTCTCGACTTTGACCTTTACCGACTGGCCTTCGGTGAGGATATCTTTGGGATGGCCAACCCGATCCCAGCTGAGCTTGCTGACATGAATCAAGCCATCAACACCACCCAAATCAACAAACGCGCCGAAGTCACGTAACGAACGGACGATGCCGTCACGCTCTTGACCAGGGGCCAACTCGGCCAGCAGTTGTTCTTTCTTGGCCGATCGGTCGCGCTCCATCACTGCCCGATGGCTGAGGATTAGGTTGCGTTTTGATCGGTTGGCTTCGGTAATAACTGCGGTAAGACGCTGGCCTACGAATTCTTCGGGGTTTTCAACGCGATAGATCGAGATTTGCCCCATTGGCATGAAACCACGAATGCCCGAAACGGTGCATTCGAGTCCCCCTTTCTTTTTACCCGTGATGCTGACTTCGACCGTTTGCCCCGCTTCGACTTCGTCCCAGTTGCCAATATCAACGGCTGCGGTGGGAAGCGTTACTTCGTAAATCCCTTCATCAGCATTGAGCCTTGCGACCGCAACTTCAAGACTGCTGCCGATTTCAGGAGCGTGGGATTTTGGCTCGGCTGATACGGATTCTCCTTCAGCGGAGTTGGCAACAGGATTCGTAGCAGGTGGGGTTGGAGCAGATGGGATCGTGGTTTCAGCAGTTGGATTTGGGCTAGCGACGACCGACGCGGGGGCGGTGGGCGATGCTGCCTTTGGCTCGAATTGCTTGAGTGGCAATACACCTTGCTGGTGGTTACCAAGATCAAGAAAGACCGAGTCGCCGTGAACCCGAACCACTTTGCCGGTGAGCTTTGTCTCGGGCTCAAGTTCTTTTGGTGCTTCCGCAGCACTTGCTTCGAGAACGTCTTCGACAGAAGTATCGCCCATGATTTCGGCAAGCTCAGCTTCTTGTTCGGGCGACAATTGATCGCGCACGTTGGGAGGTGGGTAGTTGGTTGTCGATTGCGGGATGCTTTCCCCTTCCGTCACCGAATGGACAGGCTTTGGCTTGTGCGAGTGTTTAGCGGCGGGATCCCCTTCGTTGCGCTGCGTGCCGATCTTAATCCGATCGCTCGCCTTCTCTGCCACAGGTGTTTCAGGCACGGCTGCTTCTGGCGCTTGATTCGTTTCGTTATTGGTCGATTCGTTTGTCGAAGCGTCCGTAACCGTTTCATCCATTTCTTTAGCAGACTCAACTGCCTGCGTTTGATCGTTCATCCAGCTCACAGCCTCGGAAAAGCACCAGTTAGATTCTCAATCCGTAGGAATCTGACTGTCGTTAATTTCTATCCCAAGGCACGTCCGCCTTAGGCTTACTACGCGTGAGTTTACCCACCGAGTGGTACAACATGCAATGTTCCGAAGGAGTTCCTACAAAGAAACCTGAAGAAACCTTCTTAGGTGGTATGCGATTCTTGGCGTTAATTCTCGTCGATTTCTTGCATAGCTAAAGAACGCAGCTTCTCTGTAACGCCTGGAATAACACGCTCGGCATTGCCTGAATAGAGTTTCTGTAGGACCTTGTCGGGCAAGCAAATACCATAAATTTGCCATAAACCTTGTGGTGGAAAAGGGTTTTCGGCGTAAGAGAATGATTCGTCCCTTGTTTCAAAAAACCGCCAGTGGGGCAGTAATCGACCCGCCGCGCGTGGGCCATCGGTGCCAAACAGTATGCGATCTTGAAAACGAATAAAAAACTTTCGAGACGTGTAAGGTTGTCGCCCTAGCTCGGCAATACGCGAAGAAATTTCGACCACGAAATTTGGGTACTTATCGAGCCATTGACCGACAGTGGTTAAATCCTCGGGTGAGTTCGCCATGTGGGCACCAATGAACATTGTGTTTGGGTGCCGTTCGATCACCCGATTACGAGCCGCTAGCAACGCATCGTGTGATGGCCAGGGACGACCCGTAGGATCGTTGCCATAAAAACTCCAATCAGGATGCCGTGACAGCTCTTCCCAACGCTCGTTTGTTTCGTCAATCGGTTCAAAGAACGCCATCGGGTCGGCCGTGTGAATGATGATGGGCATTCCGAGCCGACCACATGCCGCCCAAATCGGATCCCATCGCGGATCGTCGATCGCGATTAACGAGCCATCCGGATTGCGATAACCGAGTCCAAATTGTTTGAAGAGTTTTAACCCACAAGCACCACGTGCCTGGGCTGCCTCAAGTTGGCGAACCATGCGCCGCGCAAAGTCGGGTCGATGGCAGTCCCACGTCGCAGGCTCGTCTCGCTTGCCATCCCCTTGCCAATCGACATTGGCAAACACGAGGAACCGGTTGTCGTAAGGTTTCAAATAAGCAAGATGCTCTTCCAGAGAATCGCCAACGCCCCCATCAAGACTGACGCAAAGGGCAATGTTGTGATCGTCCATGATCTGAACGAATTCATCGAGCCGTGCAGGTACATGACGAAACCGCATTCGCGGATGGGTGTGCACATCGACCACCGGAAATTTTGCGCAAGGTACTTTGGTTACCCGAGCCCTCAACTGTGACTTTGGTCGAAATTGTTCGAGGACCAAAGGCCGACCATCGCGGCCATTCATCGGTCTATCATTTGGCTCCTCGGCAAAGAGCGAACTGCTTGAGATGATTATCAGTACTAAGAAACAAAATGTACGCATAACTAAACTTTTTGTAGGGTCCGCTGTGCGGACCGTTGTTTCAGTAAAACGCGGGGTAACGTTATCCATATATCGCAAGAGTTGTATTCGTAGCGACTGTGTTATCGATCAACGAGTTTGCATCCATTTTGTTTGATTTTTGA
>CAYGQU010000419.1:0-3098 GCA_964352045.1 uncultured Planctomycetaceae bacterium | reverse complement strand
GGTCAGCATGTGAACAAAACCGAGTCAGCGATTCGGCTTACACACCATGAGACGGGCATCGTCGTGCAATGCCAAGACGAAAAGTCGCAGCACAAGAACTTGGCTAAGGCGCTGCGGGTGCTCAAGTCGCGTGTCTACGATCGGATTCAACAAGCCGAAGCAGATAAACGAGCGGCCGAACGGAAAGACTTGGTCGGTTCGGGCGACCGAAGCCAACGGATACGGACTTACAATTTCCCTGAGAATCGTCTGACTGATCACCGGATAGGTTTGACGATCTATAAGCTCGATCAAATTATTGCGGGCGACATGCAGCAAGTGACCGATGCGTTAATTGATTACGATCGACAGCAAATTCGTGACCAAATGGGAGGTTTGGACTGATTCATGTCAGAAGAACCAATATGGTCGGTTGGCCGACTACTGACATGGACGGCCGATTACTTTGCAGGGCAGGGGAGTGACTCGCCTCGGCTCGACGCCGAAGTTTTGCTCGCTGCCGCGATGGGTTGCCAACGCATCGAGTTGTACACACAGTTTGCCGAGGCGCCGCCAGAAGGGCCACGGACAAAGTTCCGCGAATTGGTTCGCAAGCGAGCATCGGGCATGCCGGTCGCCTATCTTGTTGGACATCGTGAGTTCTATTCGCTCGAATTCAAGCTAACTCCCGACGTGCTGATTCCTCGGCCCGAGACCGAGCAATTAGTGGTCGTTGCACTCGATTGGCTCAAAGAGCATCCAAACGCAAAAGTCGCCGATATCGGCACCGGTAGCGGAGCGATTGCTGTGAGCGTTGCGAAGCATGCTTCTGGCGCGAAGCTAACCGCCATCGACATAAGTCCCAAAGCCCTTGCCGTCGCGGCAGGCAATGCCGAAAGACATGGCGTTGCCGACCGAATCCAATTCATCGAAAGCGATTTGCTGGAGAACCTTTCGGAGCCAGCCGAGTTTGATTTGATTCTCAGCAACCCCCCTTATGTTCTGACGAACGAGTTGATGACGCTCGACGCTTCGGTCCGAGACCATGAGCCACGCCTGGCACTCGATGGAGGTGAAGCAGGGACAACCATTATCGAGCGGATGCTACCCCAGATAGCTGCGCGGCTTGCCGACGGTGGTGAATGCCTAATCGAGATAGGCCCTTCGACAGCCGATCGAACCGAATCGCTCGTAAACGAAACTCCTGGTCTCGTACTGCAAAAGACACTAAAAGACCTCGCCGGACACAAACGCATTGTGCATGCGGTACGAGGTTAATCCCAAAATTGGCCAAAGGCCTACGGTTATTTACCCGTTGGTCTTTGTGAATTCTAGCCGCCAGACTTCTTGCTCGTGATCGACCATCGAACGATCGTCGTACAGGGTGATTTCTTGCTCGTCGGGGAGGCCGATGACTTCGGAATCTTTCAGCGTTGGTGCCTTCTCCAACAGATAATGCGTGATGTTGTAAACCGCACCGATTAGAATTTGCGGATCACCCGTGAAATTGGGAACCTCAAATTCGCGGTGACCAAGGGCATGTAGGCCAGTGGTAAAGAGTCCGAATACGCCAGGAAGATCTTTTTCGTAGGCCCGAAAATCAATCCACAAATTCAGCGGTAAATTGTCGGGTGCCGTCGTTGCAGCGAGTTGGGCGAAGGCGTTGGGTTCGTGAACCGTTCCGCTCGCGCCCCAGACGATGCCGATTGCTGATGCTGATTGGCAAGTCGCTACAAGTATTTTTGTTAGTCGCATCGCTTGGTGGATTGACTTGCCCGATTCATCGAGCAACGTGATAAACAGGTGCGACCTATGCGGTTTGAGCGTTGCCTCAGCTTCAGGCCAGTACCACGCGGTTGCGCAAGGGCCTTCGAGCTGATCCCAGGGAATCGGCTGATCGACGAGTGTGATGTTGAGAGTTGCTTCCTCGCTACTCGACTGCCAAGCTAGCGTCAGGCTATTTTCCGTTTGGCTCGTTAGTGAGGGAGAAACGATCCCCGGCTGTAATTGCGAGAATTCGGCTAAAAGAGTTTCGGCATTGGGGAGCTTAGTATCAGCTAAGGGGACAAGGGCAATCCAGCGGTTGTGCGAAGGCATAGAATGTCTCAATCAGGAACAAAATAAAGATCGACCTAACAGCCTAATCAGCCTTAGGCGAGGTTGGAAGGTGCGAAAACGCGAGTTCGTTCTATCGCTTAAGTAACTGCCGCTAGAAAACAGGTGCTTTAGTAAAAACGCTATAGCAAATAACTATGAGAAGGTTCACAATCCGTGTCGTGATCTTCTCATTAGGAACCAAATTATGACAGACTCGGTAGAATTAGTACAAGAAAGCTGGAAGAAAATTGCTCCAGCAGGTGAGCGGTTGGTTACGACTTTCTACGAAACGCTCTTTGATTTAGCACCGGAAGTTCGTCCCTTGTTTCCAGAAGAAATGAAGCAACAAAAGAAGAAGTTATTCGACACGCTAAATTTTGCAGTCAAAGGACTCAACGATCTGAGTTCGTTATTCCTTGAGCTGCGCGATCTGGGTAAGCGACATAATAGCTACGGAGCAAAGCCAGAACACTATGCTGTAGTAGGGCAAGCATTGATTGCGGCAATTAAAGAAGAGCTTGGCAGCGATTGTAATCAAGAAGTAGAAGAAGCTTGGAACGAAATATACAGCATCATGGCTACCCAAATGATCTACGAATATCAGCCAGACGGCTGAAGCAAATAGTCATCTTAAACTTCCGGAAAAATCATTAAGCAGCTTGCGGTGGGCGAGGTGGTTTTTTGCCTTTCAGCTGGTAGACGTAAGCAAGTACTTCGGCAACGGCTGTGTAGCTATCGGCAGGAACGGGGTGGTTGATATCGACCTCTTTATAAAGCAACTGGGCGAGTGGCTTGCGTTCGACGATCGGAACGCCACTTTCCAGTGCCAAACGACGGATTCGCTGAGCGAGCACTCCTGCGCCTTTTGCTAAGACAATCGGGGCAGCCATCGTCTCGATATCATATTGCAAGGCAACTGCAAGTTCGGTGGGGTTCGTTACAACGACGTCAGCCTTTGGCACGGCATCGCCGATGCGAGCCATTGCCATTTGACGTTGCACTTGTCTCCGTCGAGCCGCTAC
>CAYGQU010000418.1:0-3115 GCA_964352045.1 uncultured Planctomycetaceae bacterium | reverse complement strand
ATGTCAAGCCGAGGAGCTAGAAGTGGCGATTCAGCGTGGCATTGCCGAACACCAACGAATTTCTCAGCTTCGTAACAGCTGCAAAGAAAACGTTCATGCCCTTATCGAAACGCTATCGAGTGTTTGCCATGCCTTCAAACCGAAAATCAGCACTCGGCAAAGCCGGCTCAAGTGCTCCATGAGCGAATTCAGCACCTTAGGTAGTTTATCGAATGCCGAAGCTTATCAGACGGCAGCCATTGTATCGCAATTAGGTTCATATGAGATTCATGACGACCTCTTTGCCAAAGTTGCTCGATGCGAAACCTTGTCGTCACAAGAATCGAAGCAATGGAATGATCAATATCGACTTGCTGTTCAAATGATCGAGAAGGTTCCCCACTTGGATTTTGAGACAAAAGTTCTACGGCTTTTATCGGGAGAGAAACTTGATGAAATCGACGGATGGACGAAAGAGATTCATTTGGCATCCGAATTACTACAAGCAGCCATTCAATTTGATCTAAGTTCACACGAAGCAAATTTAGAGACGCTAGAAATTTTAGATGATCTCAAAGCCAACGAAAATTTTAGCGACAAGGCTTTGGTGCTTATCGAAAAATGGGTGGCCCAGCGCGACCAACGACGATTGGTCGAAGTTGACGTCGATGCCCTTGTTGATGGCATGAAGTTGGTTGAGGAAATCGCAACGACTTCTGGTACGGTGCTGGTGCCCAAGGGAATTGAAGTTTGTCCTAGCTTGCGAGCAAAATTGCAAAAACATGTTGTAAACAGACAAGTTCAAGCAACCGTCAAAGCCTTATTACCAATTAATCAGGTTGTTTCGCAACCGAGCGAATTACAAGCTTGCTAAAGAGAAAAGCACGCTAATAGAATATCCCTTTCCGCTTTTATGGCGATAACAAGGAGCCACTTCCGATGAAAAATGCAAACGTCTTACTCGTGGATGACGATGCGAAACTCCTGCATGGCATAAGCCGAACGCTACGCGATCAACCTTTTAAGCTACTTACCGCACGCACTGCGGATGAAGCTTTGCACATCATTAAGTCACATCCAATCCATGTGGTTGTGTCAGACGAACGGATGCCCGGCAAGTCGGGTACTGAGCTGCTTGCTTGGATTGCCGAACAATGTCCTGACGTGGTACGGATATTTATGACCGGCTACACGACCCCCAATACAACCGAGCGAGCTATCAACGAGGGCCGTGTCTTCCGCTACTTTAGCAAGCCGTTTGATTCAAGAGAAATGGGCGAAGCGATCATCGAAGGGCTGTTGCAGCAAGAGTATTGTGGTGACACCGCTACGGCAACCTAGGAAGGCGATACAGCTTCATCTGCAATATCGCCGCCACAGCGTGAGGTCTGATGCAGGTCCTTGTTTGGTGACTTCAAGGCATCAAAAGGGGGATTGGCCTTAACTATCTTTCTAGCCAGTCGATTGGGCCCGGTTCCTTTTTTCAGACACCCTACTAAGCTTGCTGCCATTCTGGCAGCTAAAATCGCGTGATTCGCTATGGCCTACCCAAAGCTAACCAGAATTGACAGCTTCGATTCAGCAGCGATTGTCTTCACTATGACAAGGCAACAAGCTTAAAACACTAGAATCCTAGTGTTTTCACGTCTTCTCCAAGCTTGTTCGGTAATTTGGCCCGCCAGTTGCTATCTAAACTGCCTCTGGGTTACCGTTTGCGGCACCCCAGTTGATAACAACAACCAATCGTCGGGCTTATTCCCTAAGTTCATTTGAGCAATCAGGCCTAGGCCAGGGTGCCCGTTTCGACATTCCTTTCCACATCTACTTTTACCGATTCAGATAAGGACCCCTGCCATGGCGACTGCTGCCAAGAAAAAGACCAAGGTCAAACTTGAGCCTATGGGCGACAAAGTTGTCGTTGAGCGTGAAGTTTTAAGCGATGTTACCGCCGGTGGTATCGTGCTACCCGATTCGGCTAAGGATAAGCCAAGCCGTGGCACCATCGTTGCCGTTGGCCCTGGCAAGGTTCTAGATGATGGTTCGCGTGGCGAGCTTCAAGTTAAGGTAGGCGATCGCGTGCTGTTCACTAGTTATGCACCCGAAACCATTGAATTCGACGATCAAGAATGGCTCCTCATGAGTGAATCCGATTTACTTGCTGTTATTGAATAGTCATTTATCAAAATAGTTACACCCGCGGTGATGCGCCACTGGGTGTTACCCATGCAACCACTGTTTAGGAGAAACTCTCATGGCGAAAATCATCGCCTTTGATCAAGAAGCTCGCGAAGCACTTCGCCGCGGCGTTCAGAAGTTGGCCCGTGCTGTGAAAGTGACGCTCGGCCCTAAAGGTCGCAACGTGATTCTTCAAAAGTCGTTTGGATCGCCAACCGTCACCAAGGACGGCGTCTCGGTCGCCAAAGAAATTGTGCTAGAAGACACCTACGAAAACATGGGTGCTCAAATGGTTAAGGAAGTCGCCTCGAAGACTTCCGACGTAGCTGGTGACGGAACAACCACCGCTACCGTGCTTGCCGAAGCCATCTTTAACGAAGGGCTTAAGGCCGTTGTAGCAGGCGTTAATCCAATCCAAATGAAAGAAGGCATTGAATTAGCCGTCGAGGAAATCACTGCTGAACTCAAGAAGATGTCAATCAAGGTCAAGTCGACCGAAGAGATGGCACAAGTTGGCACTGTCGCTAGCAACGGTGACCGTGAAATCGGTGAAATGCTTGCTCAAGCGATGGAAAAGGTCGGTAAAGATGGTGTCATCACCGTCGATGAAGGCAAAAGCCTTGCGACCGACGTCGAATGGGTTGAAGGGATGCAATTCGATCGTGGCTACCTCTCGCCCTACTTCGTAACCGACCAGCAATCAATGGAATGTGTCCTAGAAGATTGCTACGTTTTGGTTCACGAAAAG
The DNA here is from genome assembly GCA_964352045.1 of uncultured Planctomycetaceae bacterium. GTDB lineage: Bacteria > Planctomycetota > Planctomycetia > Pirellulales > Lacipirellulaceae > CAYGQU01. The sequence continues at coordinate 213 of CAYGQU010000418.1, read as the reverse complement.
AAGATCAGCAGCATCAAAGACCTCGTACCTGTGCTCGAAGCTGTCGTTAACTCAGGCAAGCCTTTGTTGATTGTTGCAGAAGATATCGATGGCGAAGCACTCGCAACCCTCGTTATTAACAAGCTTCGCGGTACGTTTAACGTAGCTGCAGTTAAGGCTCCTGGCTTTGGTGACCGTCGCAAGGCAATGCTCGAAGACTTAGCCATTCTCACG
>CAYGQU010000417.1:0-3116 GCA_964352045.1 uncultured Planctomycetaceae bacterium | reverse complement strand
CGTTGCAATCGACCAGTTGGCAGGATAATCGGAATAACTGAATCTCTTTGCGCAGATTGCCGATCTTAAGGTCGTGGCTTTTATTTAGCCAATCGACTCACTAATTCTTCTACCATTTAATGCCGGGGGGCGTTTGCGATGGATCGCAACGATCTCGTTTCGAATCAACTAAAGTTTGCTTTTTGTCTACTGATTGGCTTGCTTGCGAACTCTATGCTGGTTGCGCAAAGTAGCGTTAGCCAACAATTTCGTCCACCTTTTGAGAGCAGTCCCACGCTTCAACGTGGAAGTCGCGTAGTCTACAACCCGGTGACCAAACTGACCGAGGCACGTCATCAAACGACTCGAACCAAAACGCTTAATCAGCCAGCGATAAGCCAGGTTCGACAGGCTAGCCTAGCCGAGCAACCGCTACATGAGCTGATTGAAGAAGTAGGCTATGAGGTTCCAGGTTGTGGGGTCGAGGCGGGATGTGGCGTTGAATGTGGCTCGATTTGCGAACCAACCTGTGGCTGTGGTGGAGATTGTGTTGATGGATGTTGCGGCTTAGTCAGTAATTGCTCAGGACGCCCCTCGGGTGCAGGCTTTTATGCTGCTTTTGAAGCGACGTTCTTAAAACCTCATTTTGATAACAATATCGGCTACACCACGACAGAAAGCGATGGTGCGACCTTCGAGACGATTACCGATACCGAATTTAGTTACGACACAGGTTTTTCACCTCGCGTTTATTTTGGTTGGAAACATCAAGATGGCGTTGGCATGCGATTTACATGGTGGGATTTCGACGAAGAGGCCGACCCCCTTACGTCTAATCCACCTGCCAATGGTTTTGGATCGATTACGCATCCTGCTTTTGGTGGCGTCGATATCTCTAGCACGATCCCTACAGATGCGTTTTCAGCCAGCACCAGCTTATCGACCCATACGATTGACATCGAAGGGACTAAGGAGACCAGTTTCTGTGGCTGGGATTTTGGCGTTGCCGGTGGTGTTCGATACGTTGAACTTGACCAAACCTATAACGCCCAGTTAAGTGACAACACGGATACGCTACTCGGGGAAATTGATTACAGCCACTCGCTAGAAGGATTTGGTCCGACGATTTCGATCAGTGCTTCACGTCCTCTATCACAACGGCTGGATCTTTTCTGCAAAGCAAGAGGCTCGATTCTTTATGGCGACTCAGAAAGTACCCTTACGGCAGGGGAAGACCTTGATTTGACGACTCCTTTTACCACGAATCAGACGACAAACAGGGAAGATTTGCTCTCGATCGGAGAAATTCAGGTCGGACTCAATTGGCAGGGCATCAACCGTCGTAATCGAATGAGAACTCCCTTCTTCTCAGTAGCACTTGAAAGCCAAATTTGGAACGGTGTTGGCAACGCGACCAGCGAAGAGGGCTCGATCGGGTTCTTTGGACTCAACACCTCGGTAGGGTTCGATTGGTAGTGAGTTAGAGGACTATTTCGCGGAAAGATTTTAGAGGGCATCGTTTGGGCTTTATGTCAATACGATGCCCTATTTTGTTGGTCTTTCTGTAATTAGCAACTTTAGGCAAGAGATTCGGGCTCAGCTGGCCTTCTTACCTGTTCTACATAGGGTTTTAGAGGCGTAAGAGGGCTAATTCGCTGCTTGAAGTGTGACCTCACGCGTGTTATTGTCATGCCACGAACTTATCTATTGGTGAGCAGGCGGTTTACACCAAATAGCTCTTAATTATCTCGATTTAAAGCCAAGGCGAGGTCAGCGTGGAATTTGTCGATATCGGTGTCTTTGTTGCGTTCATTGCAGCAGTTGTTTTCGTCGGGCTTTGGAAAAGTCGTGGCAAAAAAGGCGAGGGGAAGGACACCAAAGATTTCTTCCTTGCTGGACAAGGGCTCACTTGGTGGCTTGTCGGCTTCTCGCTGATTGCTGCCAATATCAGCACCGAACAATTTGTCGGCATGAGTGGCAATGCTGCGAGTCACGTCGGTCTGGCAATTGCCAGTTACGAATGGATGGCTGCCATCACGCTCGTTGTGGTCGCCTTCTGTTTCTTGCCATATTTCCTGCGAGCTGGCATCTATACGATGCCTGAATTTCTCGAATACCGATTCAATTCTTTCGCACGCCTTATCATGGCGAGTGCGACGGTTTTGATTTATTTGCTTCTACTTGGGGCGGTTACCTACTCGGGTGCCCTGACGGTGCAGACGCTCGGTAAGACCTTTGGTTACGATATCGAGCTTTGGCAACCCTCGTTGTTTATTGCTTTGATTGCGATGGTTTACGTAGTTGGTGGTGGGCTCAAGGCTTCGGTCTGGGCTGACTTGCTGCAAGGGTCGGCACTAATCCTTGGCGGTGCGATCATCATGTACCTTGCCTTTCAACAACTGGGTAAAGTCGAGTCGGCCGCGACGGTACTCGATACGGCAACCGGCGAAGTCGGTATCGTCGAACTCGATGCTTCGATGAGTGCAGTCGATCGGTTCATGGAATTGAATGCCAACCGAATGAACATGTTCTTGCCAGCCGACGATAGCATTTTGCCTTGGACTGCTTTATTGCTAGGGCTATGGATTCCTAACTTCTATTACTGGGGGCTTAACCAGTACATCACACAGCGAACCCTTGGCTCATCAAGCTTAGCAGAAGGGCAAAAGGGGATTGTTTTTGCCTCCTATTTGAAGCTGATAATTCCCTTTGTCGTCGTCATCCCTGGCATTATCGCTTTTAATTTGTTCCACGAAGAGATGAGAATTGAAGCTAAGGGAGATACCTCCAAAGCAATGGCGTTATATCTCAATGCCAATCCTGAGACAGCTTTTGTTTCAACTGCCAACAATCCGTCGGATGCTGAGGTTGATGCTCATGAAGGACCTTCCTATCTGCTTGCTGTTTACGATGATGAAGAAACACTGAAAGATGTTACAGCTAGCAACTTATTCGTCTTGCCTATTTTGGAAGAAGATTTAAGTAAGGCCGTGGCAGCCGAGAATCAGTTCTTTAGCCACAGCGAAGATAAAGCATGGCAACATGTTAATCCTGCAATGGCGGCTGAAGTCGATGCCTACAATGCACAATTAAAAGAAAGCCTTGGCGATTCGGAAGCACTGACAAGCACACAGGCC
>CAYGQU010000416.1:0-3132 GCA_964352045.1 uncultured Planctomycetaceae bacterium | reverse complement strand
CTTCATTCCAGAAATACTGAAAGCAGCCAAATTCGATTTCATCGAGTAAGGCAGCTTCCTGATCGGTAAATTGGTAGCCCCATGCTCGCTCGCTCTCGGCTGACGCAACGATCTCATTAATTTGAATCGTTTTACCTATCACAGGTGATTTATTTGACGCTTCTCTTGCCTCGGATTGGCTCGTTAAGAAGACATAGCAGATCAACAAATAGATAGAAGTTTTCTTCACGAGATGACCGTTCAGCGTAATTATGAACTGATTATATTTTGAAAAGATGAAGCTTACGACCGTTGCCTATTCTAGCAAGATAAAGAGGGAGCCAACGTGAGCTGGCTCCCTCTGTTCTGAAAATAATTTAATTAGATCTCGTTTAACGACGCTGACGAATAGCAAAACTTGCAGCTGCCATGGCTAACAAAAGGACCGAGGTTGGTTCTGGAATTTGCTTCAAGTTGAAGGCATCCAAGAATCCACTCTGTGGGTTTTCTAAGCGATCGGATCCATTTACCATGTCGCCCGATACGGTGAGGATGTCTCCTGCTGTTACACCAAATAACTGAAGTACAAAAGGCGTACCTCCTAGCGTGGCGGAAGCAGCTCCACCAATATTTCCGCTTGCCATACCAGCCGTTAATAGATCTACCGTAGCTGACCCGCCAGATCCACTTGATGAAAGGGTAACCGAGAATTCATCGGCCAAAACAATACCTTCTATAGCCGCCAAAAAATCAAGTCCGTAGTCGCCCGATGCGGGAGCCACAATGCTTTGCGAGATCGTCGCTTGGGCAAGTGGATCGTTTGCTGCTTGAGCTCCTTCAAAGGGACGGAACCAAACGCCATTACCAGTACCAGGAGATTGGGTTGAATTGTTTTCAGCATTTCCAAAGCCGGTTTGGAATCTGGCAGCTGGATTCAAACCGTCAGGGAAATTAACGGTTAGCGTCCAATCGCTGCCGCTTGTTTGTGAGCCGCTAGTTGCGTCGTCAAAGCTGCCATCGTCGAGAAGATTAGCAGAAGCAACTGCTGGTGTGAGGATGATCGCGAGTGCGATACTAAAGCAGTAGTGAAGTCTCATGAGGTCGTCTCCAAAGGGATGATTAGAAGTTAAGAGAAAAGTCTTGCTCGTTTGATCATTCGTGTGAATCAGCAAAGCAAGGTAAAATCATTGCTTAATCAAAGGTATTCGCGTTTTCTCCTATGGGTTCTAGTTAACTGCAAGCGCTTGCAGTTTGGGGTAAAAAAATGGTTAATACGTAATTGTTACTGCTGTCAGATTTTCTTTGATCTTCTGAAAGTCAATTGAAAACCGAGCAATTGAGCTAGCAAGATAAGTGCTGTGCATGGCTCGGGAACACTTGTCGCACTGCTGGTGGATGATGCACTGCTTGCCGATGACAAGGAGGAACCGTAGTTCGCTACCCAGAGGTTGTAGTCAAATTGATCGACATCACCATCAGGGATACCAAGTAAATCATCGCCTGTTCCATCTCCGTTGGGACCGGCTGTTCCAAGGTTATCTCTCCACACAGTATAGTCAGCTGCATCGACAAATCCATCGTTGTTATAGTCACCGTTTAAGGAGGGGATCACCCCAATGGTTGATTCAAAGTTGGTGATTGTCACCCCGTAGCTGTCGGTGATGGTTCCCGAGTGAGCAATGCCTTGCATGATGAAGCCTAATCTTGCACCATCGTTGAAAACACCGCTATTACGTAGATCGACCGCCCCGGTGGTGTAGGGACCCGTCCCGTCATCGTAAATATGCTCAATTTGACTTGGCGTCGTCCCCCCGTCAGGACTTGGCGTGTGATGGATTTCAAGAGTTACCAAATCGCCTGCGATGTAACCAACGCTCGGGTTCAAATTTAAACTAGGATCGCCGTCGGCTGGTCCAATCAATCGAGTAAAATTGTACTGTCCGCCAAACATGGCTGACTCGCCTGGTGGTAAACTATCGGCATTCAGTCCAGCTGGTGAACGATTTGTCGTTAAATTGATCGAACTGTTGGGCCCATCAAAAACCACAAAGTTAAAGGCTTTACGTGGTGACGAGAGCGTCGCATCGAGCACAATATCAAATTTGATGGACCAAGGAGTGTCGCCATCTACCGTCAGAGGAGTGACTCCATCCTCTGAAAAATAGAATTCATGGCGATTGTTATTAAAACCAACGCTAAGGCCATTCATGTTGGTTTCCGAAAAAGACCAATTCCCATTCGTAATATCATCGTTAGTTGAGATAACCGTTGCAGGGATATTTTGCTCAGTAAACAAATTTTCCAAAATCGCGTTGACTTCGGTTGCTTGTGCCATCGAGACCGAAAAAATGATTGCACCGGCAAGGTAAATCTTTCGGTAGGTCGAAGGATATTCGAATGAATCGAACATGTAATATAGTCCTCTAAAGGAATTCGTATTGATGTGTATTACAAGGATGTTAAATCAACGACTTCGCCGTCTGCCCTGTTTCCTAACAAGTTAAAGACTTCTCGATCTACATTGTAGTTAATGGAATGGACCGACCCGTCGGCAAATACGGCATTGAGTACACCTGAATGAGCTGATCCGAAGCTGTATTTGTATTCAAAATCAGTTGAAGCATTGTCAGCACGATCCGTGTCTCCTCCGACAGGCCAAAACGTCGATCGTACAATGTCAGGATCCCATCCATCGGTCCAACCTCGGTCGTCGTAGCCACTGCTTTGATCGTATCGTGAGGGCTCAGCACGTTTTTCACTAACCCATAGAGTTTTCGAAGTGCCATCCGTGATTTTCGAGAAGGTGACTTTACGCGTAAAGCCAAAATGGTTGTTTGCAGGATTGTCTGCCTGAAAGGATTTCCAGTCGCATCGTTGTAAAATTCCACGATAAGTAGCGTTACGATACCTGGCTGCTTGATTCAAAGTATCAGAGCAATCATCGCAACCCCAATAAAGAAATTTGACGGTCCCATTCGTACTATTCAGAGGATTACCCTTGAGGTTTGCTTCGCTTGTTTGATCCAGTAAATCGTCGTAGTTCTTAGGTAAGTCTTGTGCAGGATTGGTAGCCGAGGCTTCAGCGCGCGATGGCCCAGCCGTCGCCGCGGCGTAATCGATAAGCCAATAACCATCAACGCCCGCTACTCGCGA
>CAYGQU010000415.1:0-3148 GCA_964352045.1 uncultured Planctomycetaceae bacterium | reverse complement strand
GATTCGGACTACGATCGTGAAAAACTTCAAGAACGCTTAGCTAAGATCGCTGGTGGCGTTGCCCAGATCAAAGTCGGTGCTTCAACCGAATCGGAAATGAAAGAACGTAAAGACTTGTTCGACGATGCTCGTGCCGCAACGCATGCTGCCCTTGAAGAAGGCATTGTTCCAGGTGGAGGCGTTGCATTGCTACGCTCAGAAAAAGCGATTGATAAGCTCGACCTTGAAGGTGACGAAAAATTGGGTGCAACGATCATCAAAAACGTGCTCAGCTACCCTCTAACCTGCATCGCAGAGAACGCAGGTGTCGATGGTGATGTTGTCGTCCATCGCGTCCGTCAGCTCAAAGGTAAGACTGAAGGCTACAACGCTGACAAAGATGAATACGTTGATCTCGTTGCGGCTGGTGTGATTGACCCCGCCAAGGTGGTTCGCATCTCGTTGCAGAATGCTGCGAGTGTTGCCGCTTTGTTGCTTACGACCGATGCCCTTGTCACCAATGCACCGTCAGACGATGACGATGCAGCTGGGGGACACGATCATGGCGACCCAATGGGTGGCATGGGCGGAATGGGCGGAATGGGAGGCATGGGTGGCGGTATGCCAGGCATGGGTGGTATGGGCGGCATGGGAATGCCCGGAATGATGTAACGAGAAGCCCAGCTTCAGGCATATAAGATACCAGCGATGAAATCTGATCACTAACCGTTCACCGCTGTTCAACAAAACCAATTCGCTTCTCACGAAGCTAAACATACAACAGGAAACTAATAACATGGCTAAGAAAATCAATCTACGTCCGCTTGATGATCGCATTGTCGTATGCCCCCTCGAAGCTGATGAAGTCACCGCCGGTGGAATCGTGCTACCAGACGCCGCTCGCGAAAAGCCACAACGTGGCACGGTCGTCGCCGTGGGCCAAGGCAAATTGCTCGACAGTGGTAGCCGTGGCGAACTCTCCGTTGCGGTTGGTGACGAGGTCATCTACGGCAAGTACGGCGGCTCAGAAGTCGAAGTCGATGGACAAGAGTACAAAATCCTTCGCGAGTCGGACATTCTCGCCAAGGTTGCTGGCTGATTTGTCACGATTGGCAAATCAAGAGTTTAATCAAAGAAAACAATAATCTTCATCCGTAACCTAAACGGAGTCATAGCTGTGGCCAAACAACTCATGTTCGACGACGCTGCCCGCGCGAAAATGATCGCGGGCGTCGACAAACTTGCCGATGCAGTAGCTGTTACGATGGGCCCAACCGGGCGTAACGTGATCATTAACAAGGCGTTCGGTGGACCAACCGTCACAAAAGACGGAGTCACGGTCTCGAAAGAGATTGAACTCGAAGACCCCTTCGAAAACATGGGCGCGAAGCTCGTCCACGAAGTTGCCGACAAAACCAGTAAATTCGCTGGTGATGGTACGACGACCGCAACGGTACTTGCTCGTGCGATCCTCAAAGAAGGTGCTCGCAACATTGTTGCTGGTAGTAACCCCACCGCTGTGCGGCGCGGTATCGAAAAGGGTGCCGCTGCAGCATGTGCCCAACTCGATGCCAACTCGAAGAAAATCAGTAGCAAAGAAGAAATTGCACAGGTCGGTGCGATTAGTGCCAACAACGACCGCGTTATTGGCGATCTGTTGGCTGATGCGATGGATAAGGTTGGCAAAGATGGCGTCATCACCGTCGAAGAAGGCAAGTCGATGGAAACAACGCTCGAGTTCGTTGAAGGTATGCAATTCGACAAGGGCTATTTGTCGCCTTACTTCATTACCGATCAAACAGCGATGGAAAGCACACTGGAAGATGCTTACATTCTGATCTTTGAGAAGAAAATCACCAACCTTCGCGACCTGCTACCCGTTCTTGAAGCGGTTAGCCAAAAGGGCAAACCACTTGCGATCATCGCCGAGGATGTCGAAGGGGAAGCCCTCGCCGCGTTGGTTGTGAACAAGTTGCGTGGAGTGCTCAACGTATGTGCTGTAAAGGCGCCAGGCTTTGGTGACCGCCGTAAGGCCATGCTAGGCGATATTGCTACGCTAACAGGTGGAACGCTTATTAGCGAAGATCTTGGCCTCAAGCTCGAAGCAGTAACACTAGAACATCTTGGCCGTGCCAAAAAAATTAGCTCGACGAAAGACAACACGACGATTGTCCAGGGTGCTGGTAAAGCGGCCGATGTGCAGAAGCGAATCGATCAGATTCGTCGTGCCATTGAGCAATCCACCAGCGACTACGATCGTGAAAAGATGCAAGAGCGCCTTGCTAAATTAACGGGTGGCGTTGCCATCGTCTCGGTAGGTGCCAGCAGCGAAGCGGACATGAAGCAAAAGAAGGCGCGCGTTGAAGATGCCCTTCATGCTACCCGTGCTGCCGTGGAAGAAGGCATTCTCCCGGGTGGTGGTGTTGCTCTTCTTCGCACTCGGGAAGCAGTCGAAGCAGCTCGTTCGTCAGCCAAGGGTGATGAAAAGATTGGCGTTGACATTATCCTCGGCGTGCTCGATGCTCCGATCAAGCAAATTGCTTCTAACGGTGGACTCTCGGGCAGCGTTATCGCTGATGAAGTTTCTCGTAAGGGAAAGAACACCGGCTACGATGCCCATGCTGGTGAATACACCGACATGTTCAAAGCGGGCGTAATTGATCCTGCCAAAGTCGTAAAAACGGCACTTACCAACGCCGCCAGTATTGCTGGCCTGTTGCTAACGACCGAAGCTTTGGTAACAAACTTTGACGCCAAGGATGATGACAAGAAAGCAATCTTGGGCAGCATCCACTGATCCCTTGCTTGTCATGAATGGATAAACATCGGGCCACTTAGCCATAGGCGAGTGGCCCGGTTTGTTGACGGCTTAGGCAAATCACTTAAACAAATACCTTGCCGACCCAAGACCTCTACTCGGACGCTCCCATGTCGACAAAGCGTTGCTACTATGAAATCTTAGGTGTCTCACGTGAGTCATCCGATGGCGATATTGCTACCGCCTACCGTAAGCTGGCTATCAAATATCATCCCGATAAAAATCCAGGTGATGATGAAGCCATCAGCCGATTCAAGGAAGCTGCTGAAGCGTTTGAAGTTCTGAACGATAACGATAAGCGCTCACGATACGATCGCTTCGGACATGCGGGCGTGAATGGACAATCGGGAG
>CAYGQU010000414.1:0-3151 GCA_964352045.1 uncultured Planctomycetaceae bacterium | reverse complement strand
GCCTGTTGTTGCCCATGAATTGGGGCAATGCAAAGCACTAGCAATGTGGCAGTAGTAATCAACCGCAGGATCATAATGATTAACCGCAAGACAATGGTGTGCCAATCAATAGAATCTCAAAGCACAAAACTTTAACAACGATCCGCATTATTTACGGATCGAACGGCGAGTCGCGACGAGCGTGCTACCGAGACATAACAACAGAAATGCCGATGGCTCAGGTACTGCTCTGGCTAGATAGACACGGTCAATCAAAATATTATCGCCAACTAAGTCATTATTCATCGTTAGTCGTAATTTATCCAAGGACCGATTCGGGTCCGTTGTGCCCGATCCAAGGGTGGTAAACGAAGCACCAGCATCCGTCGAGAAATGGACCGAGTAAGTGTCCGCGTCCAAGTCCGACTCAACGACACCAATGAACTTTGCCGATTGAGTTAAACTACCACCGTTTAGAACTACGGAGGAGATATCTGAGCTGCCAGTTCCAACACCATTGCCAAGAATAGTTACGGTGTCATCATCTTCTCGCTGAATCTCAAATTCAGCCAAGACACTAGAAATCCCACTGTTGATTAGCGAAATTCGGATTTCTTCATTTTCAGCAGGATCTAAAGTGGATGTAAAATCCCATGTCAATTCAATGACCCCGTAAACGATGCCCGATGTGAGGTCGTTGGTATCAACTAAAGTCGTACCAAAAGCAGTGTTGTTTTTGAGTGATGCATTCAAGTTACCAAGTCCATCTGTGTTAACACCCGCTAATTCAGCTGGTGTCGTATCGGTACTTAGTAAGTTGCCTGGGTTTGCGCTGTTTGCTGCTGCATCGTATTGAGTACCAGCAACGTCGCCAAACTGGAAGTCTTCAATGATGGTGGCGCTTGCCAGATCAGTAATGATGTCGGCTGAGACATTCGAAGCGAAGAAAATCGCTAGAGAGGTGGCTGCGATTGAGCAGCAATTTAAGTAACTCGTTTTCATAAGATCTACTCCAAAGTTGCAAAACATGAGCGTGCCGCATCGACTCAATGTCAATGCGCAAGGCAACAAGTCAGGGGATGTTGAGGATGAGAATCTGGGTAATGCGCAAACGTGGCCGCTTCTCAAAAGCTACGGCTTTGCGAAAAAAACCGACTAGTACTGCAAAATGACTATTTCTACTAGCATTTCAAACTAACGTTGCACCCTCTGCAAAGCAATCGTTTTTTGAGGCATCTTAAGAGAAACAAGGTTTCTTCAAAATTGCGTAGTAATAGCCTTACAAACTTGTTAGTGTTAAATTTGGACGGAACAACGGAACAGAGGGTTGGAAATAGGCGATAAAATACCTTTTTTGCAAGCAATGCAGAAAGAATCGCCTTAAAATAGAGAGATCGAACCCACCCATAAGGAGGCAATCATGCCTACCAATAGCCCTCTTTTTGCGCAACGAAATCTCGCAAAAAAACAATTCCCTCAATCTGAACGAACTCTGATGCAACCTCTGTCGCAACCAAAGCTTGGGCAAAAAGCTGCTTATAACGGTTTCACACTCGTTGAGCTTTTAGTGGTCATTGCCATCATTGGCATCTTGGTCGCGCTTCTCTTACCCGCGGTCCAAGCAGCACGCGAAGCAGCAAGGCGCTCGTCCTGTTTGAATAACATGCGACAAGTTGGTTTGTCATTGAGCAACTATGAATCGGGCCAACGCACCTTACCGGCTGGCCATGTTTCAGTTCTCGAATACATCGATCCAGCTACCGGTACTAAGAGAGTCGGTAGTGAAGCCTTCTCAGTCTATTCCTGGATTACGCAAATCCTTCCTTACATGGAAGAAGCTGCGATCTATGACACGATTGATTTTAAGGTCCCGTTCTATACCCAAATAAATAACGGCGTTGAGAACCCTTATCACCATATTCCCTTTGAAACCTTCAAATGTCCTTCCGATATTGAACCGGGACTGATAAGTGACTTCTATGGCGAGCGCGGCAACTACGCTGCGAATGCTGGTATTGGTTTTATTTGGATGAATGACCGTACACCTGATCAATGCCAGAATGCGAATCCTTTTGCAGGGGCATCCGTTTTAGGATCACATGTGTCTCGTTGTCCTGCGAACAAATCGTCAATGATCCAACTTGGAACCTTTCAAGTAAATCGACCTCTACGTCTAAGCAAAATTAGCGATGGAACAAGTAAGACTGTGGCCGTCAGTGAGATTCGTCTTGTTGAAGGTGAAGATACCCGTGGTTCACTTCACTTTAGTGCAGGGGTCATGTACATGCACGATGTCCCTCCTAATGCTACCCAACTTACCTTTAACAACATTACTTCCGACTGGGAAGATTGGACAAGATTTTGTGTCTCAGACCAAGAGCTAGCTCCATGTCGTGAAAACGATCAGCAATGGCGAGGCCGCTGGCATCACGTTGCTCGTAGTACGCACAGCGGAGGAGTGAATACGCTTCTTGTGGACAACAGCGTTCGCTTTGTAAGTGATTCTGTCGATTCAGTTGTATGGCAAGCTTACTCATCCATCGATGGCGAAGAGGTCGTCGAGAATCTTTAATTGCAAAACGAAAATCCCCATTCTGATCGGTTGGACGTAAACCTACTTATTTTGCCATGCAATTGACTTCCAACAAACTCACCCCCTTCCATGTCGCTCTCCAGGTACGCGACATCGCCGAAGCACGCAGATTCTATGGCAAGGTACTAGGTTGTCCTGAAGGGCGTAGCTCAGAGAGTTGGATTGACTTCAACCTCTTCGGCCACCAGTTCGTTGTTCACTTGAATCCAACGCTTGGGCCCGAGGGTAAAATCAATCAGCTCGTGAACCCGGTCGATGGGCATGGCGTGCCAATACCGCACTGCGGGGTGGTTCTTGAAATGGATCAATGGCAACATCTCTCTGAACGACTCACCAGTCATCAGGTCGAGTGGGTTGTTGAGCCCTACATTCGTTTCCAAGGCGAACCGGGCGAGCAGGCAACCATGTTCATCCTCGATCCAAGCGGCAACGCCCTTGAATTCAAAGCATTCGTCGATATCGAAAGCCAGCTGTTTGCAACTTAGTTGTAAAGCATACGCTATTGACTATTTCTTGTTTTCGACTGCGTCCTGCTTGGTATTTCAAACGATTTTTGCAGTACCTCATACAGCGCTTCTT
>CAYGQU010000413.1:0-3162 GCA_964352045.1 uncultured Planctomycetaceae bacterium | reverse complement strand
GCTCAAAGGCAAATCGGCTGTGATTGTCTTCTTTGAAGAAGAATGCCCCACCTGTGCTGAAAGATGGCCCGCCATGGCGCAACTCGCTCAACAGTATCGAGACCGACCCGTCTTCTTCCTTGGCGTTAATTCAGGTACCGACCCACGAGCTTTGAGCAATTACCTACGCAAGAATCGTGTGACTTGGCCCATTATCGCGGATTACAATCGCTCTTTTGAAAATAGCCTAGCGGTGCGTGAGATCTCGTTGCAAAACGTGGTTGATGTACGTTACATCACAGCCGACGGCGCGAGTCACGCGGGCAAATGGTCCGACTTACCTGCCACTGCCGAGGCGGCACTTGAAGAGGCTGCATGGCGAGTGAATCCCTCGGAGATTCCCAATAAGCTCCGCGGAGCATGGCGATTGGTCGAGTTTGGTTCATTTGCAGCAGCGGCCAAGAGTGTTGTGAAAGCTGCTGAAAAAGAAGGGCCCCTACAAGAACCTGGCAAAAAACTGCTCGCGGCGGTCCAAAAAGAACTTGATGCTGATTACGAAGAAGCCGTAAAGGTTTATGCCTCGAAAGATAAGTGGGCAGCCTACAAGCAACTAAAACTCATCGAAAGCAAATACGATGGTTACGAATTGCCAAAGAATGTTGCACCAGCACTTGAACGGCTCGAAAAAGATCCGAGTGTTGTGGCTGAAATCGAAGCCATGAAGTCGCTCGACAAGGCACAGCGGTTAATTAACCGTGGCAAAAACTCTCTAGCCAGTCGCGCGCTAAAGAAAATTATCGCCGATGCACCCGGCAGCGATGCGGCAGAAAAAGCAGCAGCCCTGCTTGGGCAGTAAAGTATTACCTATTTGGTAACTGCCAAGACGACCTAAGCGAAATGCTAAGAAAAAGCCCCGGAGGGCGGCAGGGAGATGGCTATTCCATGTCGAATCGTCTGTCGCACCGCTGGGGCTTTCGCTTATTTGCAAATGCTTTCCAGTAGCTGACACCCCTGGCTACTTGCTGCCGCCACTCCGTGACTACTTCAAGTCGGTAGTCATGATTGGCACAGAATTTATTCCTGGGCATATCAGGGTTGCTTCAGCGACAAGAGACTGCAATTTACACTGACATCTCCTTAAAGGCATACCTCCACGAATGGCCTCTTGTGCTTCGTGTACCGACAATCGTTCGGGGACAATCGGTATCAAAAACAAAACCGTTCGCTCACGAAAGTCGGTGCTACGCCAAGTTCGATTAAAACGAAAGCCTACGGCGTTCATAGAACACCGTAGGCCTTTTGTTTATCAAGCTACAAATCCGACGTGATGATCGATTGTACGGTCGATCAAAAGACGTCGAGAATAAAGTGATGCCCACTGTGGAACTTACGTTCGCTCGGGTAGTAGTTGTGCCAACGCTTGTTGTAAACCGGAATTCGCATTTCTGGCGGGTAACGATGATACAAACTATCCGCACTACGGAAGTATTCGCTTCCCCAATAGTTTTGAGGATAGTAAACGTAGGGATAGTGGTAGAAGCGATTCCAATCTTGATCGGTATACGATCCGCTCCAAGCACGGCCATAAGCCTGTTGAGCTTCAGCTTGTTCGCACGAAAGACATGTCGAAATAGCAGCCGTTAGTACAACGGCCGAAAGGATCCTGCGGATCATCAGTGTTTCCCCCCCAAAGTGCAGCTCATCGGCCACGTACATCAAGCCGCTCCGGCAGCCTGTTCCTTTGTAGCATCGGCCATCGGCAAAGCCGCTATTGAGCGAAAAATCAGAACAATCGGATCAACCCGCACTTATTTCGAGCAGAGAGTCGTTCTAGATCCTGGTTAAGAAACATGATCCTGACCAAAACAGGTCCTTATCAGCTGCAGCTAATCACTTTAAACTCGATGAATATCCCGCCGAGTAGGGAAACCTATCTCTCTAACAAGCGATCGTGTCCTCGTAGTGTGTCGTTAACCGTTATGATTACCGTTGAAGCAGTGCAAGCAGTCGTTGAAGCATTCCCCGACCCCGAAACGGGCCGTCCTGTTGGCCAAATGGGCCAGATCAAAGCAATTGAATCCACAGCCGATGGCGTTCGTGTTGAACTGGGCCTAACGAGCTGGGCTGCTCCCATCAAAGAAGAAATCGTTGAGACGCTTCGCGAACGGCTTGTAACCGAGCTAGGTGTCTCACCACGGTCATGCCAAATCAATTTGGTCGAGCATGATCGCCCTGCTGATAAAATGGGCCAAGTAGGCATTACAGCGAAAAGTGTTATTGCTGTGGGAAGTGGCAAAGGGGGTGTTGGTAAAAGTACGCTTGCTACTTCGATCGCCTACGGTCTGAAAAACTCAGGATCCAAGGTTGGTTTGATGGATGCCGACGTCTATGGTCCGAGTGTGCCTCACTTGCTAGGCGTAAACGAACGCCCGTCGGCGGTTGATGGCAAACTACAACCCATTGAAAAGGATGGCCTGAAGGTGATCAGCATGGGATTTATGGTGCCGCCTGGCGAGGCCGTTGTCTGGCGTGGGCCAATGCTGCACGGTGCTGTCACTCAGATGCTGCGTGACACGGCTTGGGGTGATTTGGACTATCTCATCATCGACATGCCACCAGGGACCGGTGACGTTGCTCTAACGCTATCACAGCTACTGCCTCTAACCGGCGCTGTGGTGGTTTGCACTCCGCAAGATGTCGCACTGCTAGATGCCGTCAAAGCGATAGCCATGTTCCGCAAGGTAAGCATTCCCTTACTTGGTGTTGTCGAGAACATGAGTTACTTTTTGTGTCCTGACAATGGGATCCGTTACGACATCTTCGGCAACGGAGGCGCAAAAGCAAAAGCAAAGGAACTAGGAGTACCGTTCCTAGGAGAAGCACCAATTAATATCGATGTCCGAAAGCGTGGTGACGATGGCCAAACATCGGGCAACTTCGATGACCAAGCGATCGCTCCCTACCTGTGGGAAATCACTCGGGGGATGGTCCGTAACTTAGCAAAGGCACATGCCGAAGCACCCGCGATGCCCTCGCTGCCGGTGCTATAATTTGCTTCAAACCACCAGTTCGCACGCTTAAGACACTTTGCATCCGTTTGACCGATTGGCATTTACTGGGTCAAAGACCAAATAAGCCACAAACCTACTAGATAAGCCATCGACCAGATAAAAAGCCCCATTG
>CAYGQU010000412.1:0-3166 GCA_964352045.1 uncultured Planctomycetaceae bacterium | reverse complement strand
TATTGATGCTGAGCTAGCAAGATTACCAGCAAAGGAAGTGCCGGCAGAGAGCGCTAGCTCTAACTCATCAACCGCTGCACCGACGAGAACCGATTGCTGATCTCCTTCAGGCGAGGCGACGGGAATACCGACTGGTAAACCACCGAGCAATATTGAACCTGCTTCGCTCAGATGTCCGGCTACTTCTCCTGCTGGTACAATTTTGGGAACCATCTCTTCGAGTGGCTTAAACACGTTGCCGACCAATTGATCTATCAAGCGAAGCTTCTTGCGATCGATCTGGCCCTCAGAATCTAAATTGCCAAACATGCCCGAGGCATCGCCAGGACCAAGGACCAATTCTCCGGTCAGATCATGAAAGATTGAACCAGAAGTCACTGTAACGCCACTGACTTGTTGCCAGTCGGTAGGATCGTTACGCATGCTCGCAAGAATATGACAAGCAGTCCAGCGACTCGGCAGATGTTCGCCAAAGAGCTTCGCAAGCTCTTCGCTCTCGGACACGCCACGCGGATCGTTCCACATGTCGCAACCAAATGGCTTGTTACCCGTATGGTCACGACGGACCATGCAGTGCATGTGCCCTGTGATTCCGATTCCTGCTATGGTTTTGATAGCGCAATTTGAACTTTGCGAGACATCTTTGCGAAGCGAGTTCATCGACGAAGCCAATGCGCCGGACCAATAGGCTGCGTATTGCTCTAAACGTCCCTCGGTCAGGCCAGGGCGATAATCATGCTTGTAAGACGCTTCGCCAACACCAAGCGTAAGCTTTCGATCAGGGCACCAAAGAATAACGGAGATTCCTTGGGTACCCGCATCAATCGCAAGGACTTCGTTACCGGTCAGTGACTTATCAGCGAAGGTAATTTTCTTGTCTATTTCAAGGGAGAACTTTTGTCTAAAAGTTAGATATAGGTATTGATCAAGTTTTCAATCATCTCTTGCCGGCCACTTTGGTTGGTCGTCGCTTCGCCCTTATCAAGCATAATGCTCGAAAGTGATGCAAGATTATGTTTACCCGCTTCAATTTCGGTTCCAAGCTGGTTATCCCAACTCGCGTAGCGTTGCTTGAGTAGATCTTCCATTCGTCCATCAGCACGCATCGCAGCAGCAATCTTGAGGCCGCGAGCGTAAGCATCCATGCCGCCGATGTGAGCGTAGAACAAATCAATCGGTTCAAAACTTTCACGGCGAACCTTGGCGTCAAAATTAACGCCGCCTGAGGTTAGTCCGCCATACTTCAAGATCGAATACATGCACTGGCTGGTTTGATAGATGTCGGTTGGGAACTGGTCTGTATCCCATCCGAGTAGCAAGTCGCCTGTATTCGCGTCGATCGAGCCTAGGGCACCCGCACTACCGGCTACCTCAACCTCATGGTGCATCGAATGCCCTGCCAAGGTAGCGTGGTTCGTTTCGAGGTTAAGTTTGAAATGCTCAAGCAAATCGTACTGACGAAGAAAGTTCAAGCAGGTTGCCGAATCGGTATCGTACTGATGCTTCATCGGTTCCATTGGCTTGGGCTCGATGTAAAACTGCCCGGTGAAGCCGATTTCCTTTGCATAGTCGACCGCCATGTGCAGGAAGCGAGCTAAGTTATCAAGCTCACGCTTCATGTCCGTATTCCAGAGGTTCTGATAACCTTCGCGGCCACCCCAAAAAACGTACCCTTCGCCCCCAAGTTCATGGGTGACTTCTAAAGCCTTTTTGACTTGCGCTGCGCCAAATGCAAAGACTTCTGAATTGCAACTCGTTGCCGCGCCATGAACGTAGCGTGGGTTGCTAAACATGTTAGCAGTTCCCCACAACAGTTTGATGCCGGTTCGTTTTTGTTCTTCTTTGAGAACCTTGGCAATCACATCGAGGTTGTCGTTGGACTCGCTCAGACTGGCCCCTTCAGGCGCTACATCACGATCATGAAAAGCGTAGTAGGGTGAACCAAGTTTCTCCATGAACTCAAACGCTACTCGAACTCGATTACTGGCATTCTCGACCGACTCGGTACCATCATCCCAAGGCCGTATCGCAGCTCCCGGCCCAAACGGGTCGGCCCCTTCTCCACGGAATGTATGCCAGTAGGTAACGCTAAACCGAAGGTGATCCCGCATCGTCTTTCCTTCGACAAGTTCATTCTCATCGTAGTAACGGAAAGCGAGTGGGTTCTTGCTGCTGGGGCCTTCGAACGGGATCCGTTCGATCTCGGGAAATGCTGACATCAATTTTACTCGGTTACAAAAATGTTAGAACACTGAAAATGCTATGCACTTTTAAGTGATGCAAAATAAAATCAGGACGATTAAGTATTATGTCTTTATGTCTTCAATGACCTGTATAATAAGGTGACATAAGGTGGAATCTAATAGATACCTAAATATATGATCAAGTAAATCAATCAGAAGATGATTCATTTTGATTATCTGCGAATAATTTTAGGTGACTTTTTTTAGCGTGAATATACCTCGAACTGCGTATCTCATTTAGATACTGAAGCTTAATGTTTGAAGCTGCATTTTCTAGTCTCGCATCCCCCCAGTCATTCCATCCATCATCTTTGTGTGTTGCAGCCCAATTCCAGTTAATGTAAGTGCACGCTTTTATCCCGGGGTATCGATTTATCCTTTCGAAGTATGGTGCAAACCAACTGTCCCAATCGTTTTCGTTGTCTGCACCAACAAACTGAGGTGTTGCTTCACCTATCATGACAGGTTTGTTTTCTGAATTAGCAGAAGTCATAAAATTATCTACCTCATCCACACAAGATTTATCACTGAAGGTTACTGTTCCAAATGTATTGAAGCTCCACCAATCTACAAATAAAGAGCCAGGGTAGTATTCTTTAACGCGGATGTAAGCTGACCATTCTCCACCATCTCTCCTACAACGACATTCCAAACCATTGCAACAGGAAGATTTTCAGATCGCATCCGTATAGCGATTTTTTTGAAATTCTCTTTGAAAGTCTCTGGATTTAACCCATTCCATGGACCATTGGCTTCGTACCCTGGTCGCATAAAGACAGGACAGTCGAGGTGCTTTACCCCTTCAACAATATTATCGATCTCATTTGTTGTTAAAAGCCTGTCGCCTCTCGGCAAAACTATCCCAAGTTGCGGTACTACTCGCAATCCATTCTTAGCATGGATCTGACCTGCCCCCTTCATTC
>CAYGQU010000411.1:0-3171 GCA_964352045.1 uncultured Planctomycetaceae bacterium | reverse complement strand
GTGCAACGCATCGGAAGCATGGTGACTCTCTTCTTTCACAATGGCCCTGTCACTTCATGGAATGAAGCGAGCGAGTGCGATACAAAGATGTTTGGAAAATACTTTTGGCAGATGCTCGACCGAGGTATTTACTTGCCTTGCAGCCAATACGAAGCGATGTTCGTCTCGGCGGCCCATACGATGCAAGATATCGAACAAACGATCAGCGCGGCGGAAGAATCGTTGGCCATGATTAGCGTTTAGACTTATTTGCTTTTTGCAGAACGTTGCCTTTGCTGAGAATCATAGTTCTCTTCGGCTGCACTAATGCGGTGATATTGGGGAGCGAGTTGATACAGATCGTCCGTTTCACCTCTACCCAAACGCCGACAGGCTAATCTAGCAACGGCATCGGCCCTAGGCAGTCGATCTCGCCATTCGATTTGAGTCGCAAGCTCACCCGCGCGTGAGGACAGTGCCATCGACAGTGGACTGACGACACAATCGCCCGGTTTAAACTTAGCAAAGCACTCGGTTTCATGTAGCCGTAGGGTTTCGATGGATTCGTCATCGCCAAGGATTGGTTGGTTGGTCGCAAAACGAGCCATGAATCGTTCTTGTCGTTGGGCATCGAGCAAAGCCCATACGGATCCCTTTTTGGAAGGGCTTGCATCCATTTCTGGTTCAGCCAATGCTGCCAGTGTGTTGATTCCAATAATCTTGGTTCCGAGCGCATAAGCCATTGTCTTAGCGGTGGTTATTCCTACCCTTAGGCCTGTGAACGAGCCAGGTCCTATCGTCACCCCAATCGTTGTCAAATCATGAGGTTTCCAACCAACCGTTTGAAGGATTTTTTGAATCGTCGGTACCAGCGATTTGGCAGAACGCTCCGATTCAGGTAGTTCAAAGCATTCGAGCCGAGAGATTTCACCGTTTGGCTCTACTTCTGCGAGTGCCACCGAACCGGTTCTGCCCGAGGTTTCGAGGGCTAAAAGTCGTTCGGTAAGGGTAGGTTCAGGCGTCGAAGTCGGCATGGTTTAGCAAAGCGAGGTTTAACAAAGAACTTAAAGAAAAACAGAAATCGGCTGTTGGCTGCAAAACAGGCTCTTAGCAAGAGACGCTAGCCCTATTGGGGATTGACCGAAGTGCAAACGGCGTATAGTTTTATGTGATTACAAAATAAGCTTCCGCGGCCTATAACGCCACCACTAAAGTGAACAGTAAAGTCGAATCTTACGACTTCGGTTGGAGTTGGTTTATACTGCTACCTCTTAATAAAGGTGTCGCGGTGGCAACGGTGTGGCATCGACCAAGCGAATTTAAAAAACGGTGGTTCCTTTGAAGCGGGCTATTATCAGTGACATTCACGGCAATCTTGAGGCGCTCAAGACCGTGCTTGCGCACATCAAAGATCAAAAAGTCGACGAAATTTTTTGCCTCGGCGATGTCATTGGCTATGGCCCCAAGCCATGCGAATGCCTCGATATGGTGATTGATAATTGCAAGGTTGCATTGCTAGGAAATCATGATCAAGGGGCATTGTTCGACCCCGAGGGTTTCAATAGTGGTGCCGAGAAAGCCATCTTCTGGACTCGCGATCAATTGGAGAATCCAAAGAGTTCGCGCGAAAGGACTGACGAACGATGGGATTTCCTCGGAGCGCTACCACGGCTCCACCGAGATGACAAATGGCTATTCGTCCATGGATCACCACGTAACCCGGTTAACGAGTACGTCTTTCCAGAAGATATTTACAACCAAAAGAAGATGGAGAAGCTTTTTAGCCTCCTTACAAAAGCTTCATTCCAAGGACACACCCATGTGCCGGGTGTCTTTACCGAGAGCCGTAATTTTATTTCGCCAGAAGAAATGAATTTTGTTTACGAAATTACCGACCAGAAATTCATGGTGAATGTTGGTTCGGTTGGCCAACCTCGCGATGGCGATCCTCGTGCCTGTTATGTCGTTCAAGAAGATGAGACAGTCACTTTTCATCGCGTTGAATACGACATCGATGTCACAAGCAATATGATTTACAACACCCCTGATCTTGATAACTTCTTAGGTGATCGTATTAAACAGGGACGATAAAAGACTCGGCTTGAAAAAGACCCACAAGAAGCTGGCCTGAAATGCCTATGGGCAAGATAGCTTGTCAGCGTACATAAAAATTATTCTCACTCAATCGACTTCCTCGCCACGGATGGTTTGCCTGATCGGCTCACTCCACTGGCAACTGCCCCCCAAGATCACGTCATGAATCAGCGCCGGCCACAAGGCGACGCCCAGCAACCGTTCGATCAGCGTTTTTTGTTCTTCGTGCTGGCCTCGATGTCGATTCTGTTGCTCTACCAAAGCTTCACAGCGGTTCCTCCTGTCGAACCGGCGAAAGATTTATCAAACCCTGCCGATGAGCGATCCGAAACGGACGCAATGCCTAAGGCACCAATCGAAATTGCCAAGGAGGTCGTAGAAGAAACAGAACCTACTGAAGATGAGGTAACCGAACCTTCACGCTTTGCTATCGGATCGGTCGAGTCCGAAGGTCCATACCGAATGTTGCTAACCGTCGATAATGTAGGGGCTGGTGTTGAACGCGTTGAGCTTGCAAGCAACCACTATTTAGATCTCGACAACCTGAGCGGCTACTTAGGGCAATTAGGATTAGTACCCTCATCAACGCGTGGAGCCCGCATTACGGTCGTCGGAGCAGGCACGCCCGCCGAAGCGGCTGGACTTCAAGTCGATGATGTCCTTATTTCGGTTCTCCATCTTCCAAAGAAAAAAGCAGAAAAGATCGAACCAGTTACCATCAAAAACGCGACTGAGTTCAACGAGTTTCTCGCGACGACTAAGCCAACCGATTCGGTTGAACTGACGATTCTTCGCGAGGGAGCAGATGAAAAAAGTATCACATGTGAATTACGCCGTCAGCCGTTGAATCTGATTCGTCCCGAAATCGAGAACATTGCTTTGCATGAAACCGAAGTGCCGCTTGATTATAAGGCGATGCCTTCTTTTATGGTTCAACTAACCAACGTCGATGGAAAGGATATTGATTCAGAATCCATCATCGAAGCAAATCGCCAGTTGCGAGACGAAGTTTGGCAGCGAAACAACGAAGAAGAAACCGAAGTCAATTCAATCACATTTCGCAAACGTCTAACAACGCTAGGCCTAGAAGTATTGAAA
>CAYGQU010000410.1:0-3175 GCA_964352045.1 uncultured Planctomycetaceae bacterium | reverse complement strand
TTACCACGCAATCCGTAGGCTCTGGCAAAGAAATCGAGGTATTCCTGTACGTTAACGTTTTCGTAGGTCCCAAAGTAATCTGGCATGAAGCCCAATCTAGCCCGCACTCGATCGGGATCCTCACGCACCGAGAAACCATCGACATAGGCGTCCCCTTCGGTCGGTTCATCGAGCGTCGAAAGAATTCGCATGCTAGTGGTTTTCCCCGCACCGTTGGGACCGATGTAGCCGAAAACCTCGCCCGCCTGTACGGCGAAGGAAACATCATTTACCGCATGGGTCGTACCGAACCAGCGATGCAGGCCGCAAAACTCAATCGGGGCCGTTGCATGATGCGGCTTTCGGGAGGGTTCAAACTTTTGCACGCTCGTCATTGAAATCTGCCTACCACTTGCCAACCGTAATATGGAAGCTACCACTTTCTTCAATCTCGGCTAGTCCGAGTGGGGCCTCTACCGCCGAGCGTGTGACAGCAATATAAGACTGCGTTGGCACCGCCAAACCGCGAGACCCATCAATCCCAGAAAGCCGTTCGATAAAGCGATTCAAAAGGTTTTCCTCCAAATTGGCTGATCCAAAGTCACGCTTACTCCGACTGTTACCAAAGTTGGCTAACATATCTCCGGCTTCTTTGCCGGCTCCGTCGGGCATCGACGGCTTGTTTTCAACAGCAAGAATTCTCAAATCGACAGTCGCTTTCGTCAGCGTGATCGGCTCAAGCTTTCTTTTTGAACCCACCGGAATTTCGTAACCGACCTTCCAGTCGCTATCCGCTTTTCTTACTAACAACCATTCGATATCAGCTCCCAATTGATTAGAAATTTCGAGGTCATTTCCAGCGGTTGATAGAATATCAAGCCGATGCTTGGCTTCCCCTTTACGGAGAACTAAATGCTGAACAGCTGTTCGGCTAGGTAACCAACCGGAAACTAAATTTTGATTTTTTCCATCCCAATTAATCTCCCTCTGCTTGGGATTAGTACCAGCAATTGCGGACTCGTAGCCAGGCAAGATCGGATAGATAGCAGCGTCGGCGGGCAACACGAGCCCCCCTTGGGGCGGAGATCCAGCGTAATGAGTCATACGACTCCAACAAATCGCCTCTTCTTTCTCTTGATTCAGCAATGTCAGACTGCGCACCCTGGCCGAAACACCAAAGCCATCACAGAACAAAGCATAAAATAACAAGCTGCCAGTAATAAAGGCTGCCACAAGCGGGGTCGTAAGCACTAACAAATGCAAACGATTCAGACGGTACAAGAGCCAATAGTTTAGCGGTCCTATCAGCAATACAAACAAAGTGATTAGCACTTGAAATTCAACAACCGGTGCTACCCCAACACCAGGGATGAGAAGATTAGCAAAAGTTGAGCACTTTTCACCAAGGACAATCCCATGGCGTGAACTCCAGTTTTGCGAGTGCAACTTGCTAAAGCCCGATCGTCGCTGACTTCGTTGAAGATTACCTGGGTAATCTTCGACTCGACCTTTGAAAGCATAAACGCGCCCCATTCCGTAGGGATACCAGGCGTACCAACCTGCGGTATCAGGATTTTGTGTCAACGATTGAAGTGTTTCTTGTAAACCATTTTGGTTGGCTAGATCGAGAATCTCTTTCGTAGCGTCAACTGGGTTGTTGGCCGATTTGACGATGAGCGAATCGTATTTCCATCCAGGAACCGCTGGTTTTCTGATATCAACCCCTTCGGATTGATCGAAGTACCAATCTGATAATTGCAACTGATTCGTAATCTCTACTAATGCAGCCGCTTTGCTACCAGTCTGTTCGATCCAAAGGTTACCGCCCGTTGCGACCCAATCCATAAGCGATTTCCATTCGGCTGGTTGGCTTTGGATTGCCATCTCGATTCGGTTCGCATCGACCCGAACGACATCGGCCGAAGTGTAAGTCAGCCAATTTTCTGCTAGATTTTGTTGCAATTGATATCGGTATAAATTGTCTCTAAAGCTAAATATTCGACCAGTTTGATTTGGCAAACCAGGTTGTAAATTGTTTTGGTTTAAGCTTGATTGACTGAACGCAAAGGGAACGATTGCTTGAATTCCATCCGAGGCAATTCCATTCGGATTAGCGAATCGGTTTGCTAGCCAAGTCGATTTTTGCTGGGAAAGCTGTTGGTCTAGCTTGCCATCGACTTCGGTTATAAACGAGTATAAAAATATACCGTTCTTTTCAGCAAATAATTGGGGCACAAGAAGTGTCGTCACCGCTTGTTGCTGATTCGCTTTTAAGGTAAAGGTTTTTGAGATTGTAAGATTGTTTTCTTGACTCGTATTTTCGATCGAGAAAAAACGAACCGTGATTTTTCGGTCTTTAGAAGTTGCTGCTTTCGCCAAGATGCCAACTTCAAAAACAGCATAGCCATTTTGATCGAAGCCTTTCTTTTCAAGTTCAATACGAAGTCCAGTTAGCTTCGAATATCTTTTCAGAGAGGTAAATGATCCTTGTGGTGAAAGTACCACGGGCAGTGAGAGTCGAAGCGTATTTTGCGCCTGGCTAGCACTCATGGGGAATACCGTAAGCAAGACGAGAAGAACCACGCAAAATACGCGTTGCAATTCACGATGGCAAGAGCTACGCCAATTGATGGATCTTGGCATATCAAACATGACGTTTTTCCTCTTCGGGCTCGGGGTCTACCATGCCTCGACTCGGCGAAGCGTAGAAGGAGCCCTTCTGTTTCCTTTCACTCGAATGGATCGTAGAAGGTCGAAAGAGTATCGCTACGAAAAAAAAGAGTGCCATCATGCAAAGCCAGAGCAATAAGCTAGCCAGCCCGATCGTTGCACCAATCGCCCACTCGGTTCCTAGTGCTCCTTCGCGAAGAAACAAAGAGACAAAAGCGGCTGCTGTTAAACCGATGAGTGCTGTGCGAAGTTTGAAACGGGGTAAAAGCATACCCCCGATTGTTACATATTCGTGCCAGACGGCAAGCAATTAACTAACCAGTTTGTGCCGAGCTGCTGCCAATTGCTGGTGCTTAAGAATTTAACTGCTCTCTCAAAGTATGCCAGCAGGGGTTGCGGCTCGAAGCTGCGAGACGGCATCTTCTGCCGCGGTGCGGACTGCTTGCTGCCATTGGTCAGGCAAATAACACCCTGCGTACTGCGGCTGATTGTAGGCGAAAATCACCCCGCGAGAGCTATTAATGAT
>CAYGQU010000409.1:0-3177 GCA_964352045.1 uncultured Planctomycetaceae bacterium | reverse complement strand
CCCCGACCAAGGGATTATGAGTCCCCTGCTCTAACCGACTGAGCTACCGGGCCAAACAGTTGGTAGCTATAGAGTTGCGTCGTTCCACGCCCAAGTCAAGGCGGCTTCGTCAAATCGACTGGTATGCAAACCTATACTGGCAAATTGCCAGGCGATGACTAATTGTTGCCTATATCAACTATTCAGCGTCTAGCGTAATCTCCAGCATCAGCGGACGGTGGTCGCTTGTACGATCGTTGTCGGGAAAGTCTCCGTTGCGAACGATAATTTGGCAGGTTCCTTTGACAGAAGTTCCGTGGTCGCAATGGGCTGCAAAGTCGAGCGTCGAGCCGGGGTAGTTGTCCTTGCCATCACCGTCTCGGTCGTCCCAATTCGTGTCGATCCACTCGATCGGTTCGAATAGCTGCCAGATATCTCCCGCAAAGAAGGCGTCGTATGCCGGGTTTCCTTTCTTGGTCGGAATGTCAAAATCGAAGTTACAGTCGCCGGCTAAGATGATGGGTACTGTTTGAGCCGCTCCCCATTCTCGTAAACCGTTTGCTTGCTCTTCGCGGAACTTAGCATTTCCACGGGCCAGGTGCACCGTCACGAGTTTGAATTTAAGGCCAATCTTTGTCTCAACGTCGATCACCAATGGCGAGCGGAATCGGTAGTTGTTGAGCTCATAATCACCAAAGCTCATCAACTCACTGAAGGAGCGGATTGTTAACTTGCTTTGGTCGATGATGACGCCCAACTTGTGCGGACCACCAAACGAGCTGATGAAGAACTTGTAGTCTTGACCATGGGCTTCACGGATTGCGGCAGCATAGCGAGCAAGGCCACGGCTATCGACTTCTTGAAGCAGATAGGCGTCCGATCGGGGAAACGCACAAAGCTGCTTGGCAATGATCTCGGCATCGGAACCTTCGGTCTCGACGTTCCAGCTGATCAGTTTAATTGTCTCACGAGCGCTACAGGTCGAAACCGATGCGAGCGAAATGAGGATCAAGAAGCAGATGGAGCGTGTTGTCAAAAGGATCATCATGGGTGCCCTGGACTTTGATTGCGTAAACCTATCAAAGCATATTAGGCTGCGGACGAACCGCTGAGAAGCCACGGGCACTGTAAATCAGTAGGCATTGCCACCATTATTTATGCAGCCAACCGGCGATAGCTGCGTTGGACGAACGCGGCGTAGTCGGCAGGGGTGTCTATACCAGGAGCGGCAGAGTCGATTTTGCCAACGAGGATCGTTTCGCCAGCTTCGAGAACGCGCAGCTGCTCAAGCTTTTCCGCCTGTTCGAGGGGCGAGGTTGGCAGCTGAGAGAGTCTTAGCAGAAACTCTCGACGATATCCATAGATGCCGACATGATGGTGGAACAGCCCTTCGGCCGCGGCGACCGACGTATCACGGACAAAGGGGATCGGGCTTCGGCTAAAGTAGAGCGCCCGACCCACTCCGTCGAAAACGACCTTGACGTTTGAGGGGTCATTGATGTGTTGAGGATCTGCTATCGGGGCAGCGAGGGTTGCCATCGGCGTGGTCGGGGCATCGCGAAGCAGCGTGATGATCTGATCAATTGCCGAAGGGTCGATCTCAGGCTCATCTCCTTGCAGGTTGATGAACAGATCGAACTCGGGCATACCGGAGGCGACTTCAGCCACACGGTCGGCACCGCTAGCATGATCGGCATCGGTGAGGATAGCGATGCCGCCGAATTGGGTCACTTCGTTGGCAATGGCCTTGTGATCGGTCGCGATGATGACCTTCTCGGCAAGCTTCGCCTGACAAGCGGCATGGTAGGTGTGCTCGATGAGCGATCGGCCTGTTTCGCGCAGTAGCATCTTACCCGGAAGACGGGTAGAAGCCATGCGGGCTGGAATCACAACGCACGCTCGGCTCTGGGCAGACGAAGTGTCGGTTTCGTTTTTGGGTCCGATAGAATGGCCGTCTATTTGCTCGGCATCCATAGGGGGGATTCCGCTACGCGAGGTGTGAGGAAAGGTTCGATAAGCCTTTGAGGCTCAACTCGTCTAGGGATCAATCCTTTGCGAGGGCCAATTGTTAATGAATTGTTGGAAATCTGACCAGACCGATGTGGTCTTAAACACCAAAAATCTGGCAAGATTTCCCTCCGACTGCGACTAATGCGGCATTTGTATTTCCAGTAATGCCA
This sequence comes from uncultured Planctomycetaceae bacterium, assembly GCA_964352045.1. Taxonomy (GTDB): domain Bacteria; phylum Planctomycetota; class Planctomycetia; order Pirellulales; family Lacipirellulaceae; genus CAYGQU01. The sequence continues at coordinate 1,018 of CAYGQU010000409.1, read as the reverse complement.
GTCTCCTTTAAGATCAATGGCAGAAGTCCCCCATCATGCTTACTAGCCTTGCTGGTACGATAGGGTTTCTTCTATAGAGAGGCATGAATCCCAGGCGAGAACCCAATTGACGAGTAGAACCAGATGTGTGGCATAGTAGGATACGTTGGATCAAATCAGGCTGCCGAGTACCTGCTCGATGGGCTACGTCGGCTAGAATATCGGGGCTATGACAGTGCTGGCATTGTCACGGCCGAGCCGAACCTACAGGGTAGCACCGATTTGATGGTCACCAAGACCACAGGCCGTATCGAGCGTCTTGCCGCTGCTTTGCAACTCAATCCTCACGAAGGGACCCTGGGGATTGGCCACACGCGTTGGGCGACGCATGGACCGGCAAACAACGTCAACGCGCACCCTCATCTGGGTGGCGATGGCATGTTAGCGCTGGTTCACAATGGAGTTATTGAAAATTACCAATCGCTGCGTGATCGGTTAATCAAGTTGGGCTATGAGTTTATCTCAGACACTGACTCCGAGGTCATTGCCCATTTGATCGCTTACGAGCATGGCAAGCTAAGCAAGCAGCAAGATCCTAATGACCCTGATCCGCATGCGATCCTTGTCGATTCAGTTCGTGCAGCAACATCACAACTGCGAGGCACCTATGGTTTGGCAGTTGTGTTTCGTGACTATCCTGAAGTAATCATCGCGGCTCGGTTAGGAAGCCCGCTTGTGATTGGTGTTGGCGAGGAAGAGCACTTTGTTGCGAGCGACGGATCGCCTCTCGTAGGCCATACCGAGCGTATTGTCTATTTGGCTGACTATGAGATTGCCGTGGTAACGGCTCACTCGATACGTGTCATAGGTCGCGATTCGGACCCGGTCGATCATAGTGTCGAACAGCTTGAGATTGATGCGACGGAAGTTGAATTGGGGGGCTTCCCCCACTTTATGCTCAAGGAAATTTTTGAGCAACCAGAAACGGTTCGCAATGCGATGCGTGGCCGGCTCGATCGCGACCAAGCAACGGCAATCC
>CAYGQU010000408.1:0-3180 GCA_964352045.1 uncultured Planctomycetaceae bacterium | reverse complement strand
GGTGACAGCCACAGAGCGAGCACGATTTGAAGAGATCACCCGAGATGGTGGCTTAGGAGATCAATCGGCAGAGGTTATTGCTGAGATCAACGACATCAAAGCAAAGCGAGATCGTTTGGTTGCCGAACGAGCTGGCCTCAACTTCGAAGACAATTTCGTCGGTGGACTTAGTGAGGCACTAGTTGGCCCAACAGCACGCCGAGACGATGGCCTCAAGCTACGCGATAGCTCAGGACGTTGGCACGCTACCCAAGCGTCGAATCAAGCTTCCTGCCCTCGAGCAGGACACCAGGAGCCTAGTTTCGGTGAACTTGCAGCGTTCGCAATCACGGGCGATCAGAGCCACTTGGAGGGCAAGCAGCTAATGGCTGCCACTTCTCACGGATCCGATTCGACCGGTGGCATCTTCGTCCCGACAACGACTTTCGGTGGCGTGATTGACCAAGCCCGCGCGGCAATGGTTACAGGCCGAGCTGGTACGCGAACAGTTGTTCTCGATAGCGCCGAAATGACAGTTGTCAAAGTTACCGGCGATCCCTCGGGGTCGTATGTTCGTGAGCTTGGATCGATTCCAGGTACCGACGCATCGTTCGGCTCAATTGTTTTGCGACCAAAGAAATTTGCGTTTCTGATTCCGATCAGCAACGAGGCAATCGAGGATGCGGTTGGCTTGTCGCAACAGTTGCAAAGCCTCTCGGCATCAGTCATGGCTCAGGCGATGGACCTGGCTGTCTTGAGTGGTAGTGGCGCTGAAGGTCAGCCACGCGGCATTCTCAACACGGACGATGTTAATTCGATGGCATCGGTTGGGACTCCAACGAGCTATGGCGACCTCACAAGCGCGGTGCGTCAGATTTACGATGCTAACTACCAGGGCGACGTAAACGGCTTGGCTTGGATCAAGTCACCAAGAGAATGGCAAACGTACGCCGACTTGGCCGACACGACCGGGCAACCATTATCACAACCACCTGCGATAGATGGTTTGCAAACATATAACACAACGGGTGTTGATGATGGCACGATGATTGTTGGCGACTTCTCACAAAGTTTGATCGCTCTACGCTCAAGCATGGGAGCACGGATCGAGATTCTTCGGGAAGGTGTTGCGAACACGGCAGACGGTGACAGCCTAAACGCGATCCAAAACGATATGACCTGGATTCGTGTAACTTCACGGTTCGACGTTGCCACACTTCGCCCTAACTGGTTCACAACGCTAACCGGCGTAACCGCTGCTTAAAGGAGCAAACAAATGGTTTTATCTGAATATACAAAACTTACCCGTGTCTCCAATGCAGTTGCTGCGGGACAAACGACAATCAATTCCGATTCGGTTGATACGAAAGCATATGACGGCTGCCAGTTTACGGTAGCATTCGGCGCGATCACTTCGGGAGCTGTCACGAGCATTAAGCTACAAGGCTCCTCCGACGATTCGACTTGGAACGACCTGGCGGGCACTTCGCAAACGGTAGCCGATACAGACGACAACAAGCTGTTTATTGTCGATACGGTTCTACCAACCTATCGTTATCAGCGATGCGTTGTGTCACGTTCCACGCAAGACAGCGTTGTCGATTCGATCATAGCCACCCAGTACGCGGCAATAGATCACCCGGCGACACACGACACCACCACGGTCGGTGGTTCTGAATATCATGCAACGCCTGTTTCGGGCACTGCCTAACGAAGATCGTTTCGGCGCGAAGCCTGGGGGGAGATGGTTCCTTATTGGATAGTGAACTAGTGGGTGTTTGTGTTGTGATACCCCCAGGCTAAGCGTCGGATTTTGAACTATGGAACGAGACCCACAACCAATCCAAGCCGACCCCACAGCGGCGCTGGCTTATGTTGAACGGTGCTTAAAGGGATTAAGGTAAGACCTAGCCTTGACTCCCCCACCCCAGGCAGGGCATATTGTGGGGGTCAAAAGCATTAGAGGTTTGAGACCCTCTAAACAACTGTACTGAGAGAGTTATGTCAAATTATTCTGAGAAAACAGAGCGTCAGCGTGCGCGGGTGTGGAGCTTGCTCCGAGGTGGTTCTCAGCCGCCTGACAGCACCTCGCACGTTGGCGCTCTATTTATGCGCACTCTGCGCAGAAAGGTAAGCCGCAATGGATGAATCAATTCGCGTTCATATTGTCAAATACAAAGACCGCAAAAGCTTGATGATGCGTTACACCTGCCCGCTAACTGGCAAGCAGGTTTGCCGATCAACTCGAACGGCATTGATGAAAGACGCTAACAAGGTTGCTGCCAAATGGGAATCAGAGCTGCAGGAAGGCCGCTACGATACATCGGGGCGGATGGGTTGGGAAGAATTCCAAGAGCTTCACGAAGCGCACGCCCAGGCGACGCTACGCCCGGCAACGGCTAGTGGTTACTCGACTTGCTTCACTGCGTTCAGTAAGCACTGTAAGCCAAGCAAGGTTGCCGACCTAACAACGCAAAGGGTTACCGCGTACGCTGCTGAGCTTCGGCGTGAGGGACTAAGCGAGGCAACGGTAGCGGGTCACTTGCGTTACCTTAAATCGATTGCAAGATGGGCCAACCGGCAAGGTTACTTGTCAAAGGTTCCAGCGTTCGACATGCCCAAGCGTGCGAATGTTGCAAAGATGAAAGGCAGGCCAGTTGTCGGTGAAGAGTTCGACCGCTTGCTCGATGCGGTTCCCGAGGTTGTTGGAGAGAAGGCAGCCGAATCATGGCGTTACTTACTCAAGGGCCTTTGGTGGTCTGGCTTGCGATTGAGTGAGGCAATGGCCTTGCGATGGGATCAACAGCCGGGCGGCGTTGCCGTCGTGATGAGTGGAAGCAAAAGCGTTCTATGCTTTGAAGCCGAATCTCAAAAGAATGGTAAGACCCAAATCGTTCCCCTGGCGCCGGAAGCGGTCGAGTTACTTCAACCGAACGAATGCTTACGTGGTTTCGTTTTCATCCCCGAACGGATGGATAAGAAGGGCGGACCGATGGCAAGAGACCCGCACAAAATCAGCGTCATCATTAGCAAGATCGGCAAGGCGGCAAATGTGATGGTAAGCAAAAAGCCAATCAAATACGCATCGGCACACGATCTTAGGCGAGCGTTTGGTTATCGCTGGGCCCGGCTTTTGATGCCAAATGATCTTAAATCTTTAATGAGGCACGCATCGGTGGAGACTACAACGACCTATTACGT
>CAYGQU010000407.1:0-3184 GCA_964352045.1 uncultured Planctomycetaceae bacterium | reverse complement strand
GTGTTATTTTCTGCCTTACATCGGCATTGAATGTTTGCTTAGTACTGGAAGAACTCTGCCAACTCTCATCTGCTAAATAATTTCTGCCAGTTTGCGAGTGATTACTTTTATTGTTGTAACCTCGAATCAAATTGATTTCATATTCTCCTGACTGACGACGACCATCGTCGTCATCGTAATAGGAACCATTTTCTGTGACATTGCTAATAGTTTCTGTCCCGTGGTCAAGCCTGCCTTTGGCTGAGAATAATTCATAGTAAACAAGGATAGTTGGATTACTTACTGCATAGCTATTGACTCGATTATTTTGGAAGTCTGTTGTAGACACACTGGAAGTACCATTTGTAGAAGTAGAACCAGCTGAAAACTGACCACCTATTGCTTTGCCATCAGGAGTTAATGTATGAGTGCTAACATAGAACGAACTAGTATTGTTGCTAGTAGTCGATGTGTGATCGAAGTAATAGCCTAGTCCATTAAAGCCAAGGCCGGGCATTAAGCTGCTGAGGGCTGTTGGGTCAAACAAAGGAGAGAGGTGATCTTTAATGTATTGGCTATTGCTTTTATATCCTTCTGAGCTTTCATTGCCTGAACCCCTAGTAATACTAAGCATTTGACTAGCACCGTCATCTCCTCCAAAGCTTAAGAACGTCTGAGCTGCAAAAGTATAATTTTTACGCTTTTTTGTTGAATTGCCAAAATTTTCTTGGTGCGAATGGTTGGACCCGTTAATAGCAACACTCGCTGCAAAATCACCTGCTACGATTGTGAAGCCAGTCGAGTAGTTGCTGCTGTTGCTGGAAGTCTTTTTCCCTTCACCATCATTAGATCGTGAGAAACCACTCGAACTATTTTCTGACTTATCAGAACCACCACCGCCTCCTTCGGCAGAGGACTTGGAATCTCCACCGGAAATGCTAGATGCTCCTCCGTCGGAGGCTGAAGACGAAGAGTTGGAACCATCGCCTATGCTTCGCCAGCCAGTGCGTGCCGTGGTATTATATGTCCCCGTATTGTCTCTATTACCCGTGCTGCTGTTCACCGCTTTGATGAGATCCTCTTTATTGGTGACCTTTAGCACGCCATTGATAACGGTAAACCAACCTTCGTTGACAATTGGTTTGGTTGACGAGCTAGTGTTGACGCTCGTGTAACCATAACCACTCTGACCACTTTCGCGGTAGCTTGAGCGAGAGCTTCCCGTGTTAGAGCCTTCGATCACTACAAGCTTGGCGAAGAAGGTTCCTTGTTCGTATTGGTCGCCACTTTCGTATTGATTTACGGTCGAGTCAGTCGACTCAGTCAACTTGGTGAAAGTCTTGATATCACCCCCACCGAGAGAAGTGCGATAATTGCCTCCACTTCCTGATGTCAAGTCGCCCGACGATTCATTTTGGTTCCATCTTGCACTCTCTTTAACGGTCGTTTTCGAATCGGTGCTGACATCGTAACTGGAAGAAGGATTTCTGAGATCAATGTAGGTAGCCGATGGATCAGGCGTAGCCCCTCCTTGGCTGACTTCCCCTTCGATGGTTGTCTCGCGATCAAGCGTGACGGTGGTAGTGCCAAACGCGTAGGAAGAGTTCAAAGGTATAAAGAAAATATTGCCCGATCCTGCTCCTTCGCGAGCTGATCGACCTGCTGATTCTTATAGTAGTGGAACCTCAGATCAACGCTCTCCAGCTTGTTCTGACGATCGAGGGCGACTGACTGAACCATCGGGGTGCCTTCAGCAGAGGGGGCGAGTGTTCGCCGCAGGTCGTACTCTTCGGAGTGGACGCTTTGCTCCAGGTCGTCCACGTCGGCGTAGCGGCGCAGTCGAATCCAGCATTGCCCGGGCGCGTCCTTCTCGTATGCGAGGAGCAGCGAACCATCGGGCAGTTGGGTCAGTCCCCCTTGCGAAGCGTGCTCGTCGAGCCGCGTGAGGCGTCGCCAATGCAACGCATCATCGGACTCGCCCAGGCAGAGGCTCAAGGAGCCGTCTTGATAGGTGTGGTAAACCCCCAGCAGTCGGCCGCTCTTAAGCTGCGTCATATCGAGGCAATCGAGCTTGGCCCCGAGATCGTCCCGCGCTTTGTACCGATGGGCAAAGCTTGCTTTGACATTACCGAGCCGCTCGATCAATACTTCATCCGCACTGCATCTTGTGACACCAACGAAGGCGATTACGAGCAGAACAAGTCGTGGCATCTTCACGTCCAACGGGGAGGAGGTCACCGGGCAAAGCCCGGAAAGGATGATTTCAGATGCATCAGAAACGTTATGGTATAGATCAGATTATTCCCATGTTACGCCGAACCGATGTGGAACTGGGTAAGGGAATGAAGACCCCGGAAGTCTGCCGACTGCTAGGAATCTCCGACAAGACATCCTACCTGGATACAACGATTGGATCCTAAAAACTTTGCAATACCGCATTGGAGTAATTTCTTTTGGATGTGAAGCTTACAGCAACTACCAAAGCAGAGAGAAGCAATGTACTCGGTTCAGGGACCGACGTATTTGCTATGCTCGCCGGTAGAGTGGTTCCGTAGTTGCTTACCCAAATGTCGTAGTCAGCTTGCGTGTAGGTCGTGCCAAGGCCATCTCGCCATACGGTATAGTCAGCCGCGTCGACGGAGCCATCATCATTGAAATCGCCAGGGAGACCAGTGATGCCAAAGTTGGGGAATTTAGCCAGGATGGCATCGAACCAGCGATCCGCATGCTCTCTAAGCCCAGCTTCATTGAAGTGAATGTTGTCGTGACGCCAAGTATTGTCGCCTAGGACCGGATTGATCAGGTCATCTGTCAACGCACCCACAAAGTTCAGTGGATCATTAGCAGCCACCAGTGCTTGTGCTGCGATAACGTTAGGGTCAGTAGCCGGATTGAGATAGGATAGATAGGAAGCTTGTGCAATACCCCAAGGGATATCGTACCCAGCATCGACGCGCGATTGTGCGATAAGCGATTCGAGTCGTTGCTCATAGAGAGCTGTAGAAGTATTTGCTTCGTTGTCAGCTTCCCCCTGATGCCAAAGGACGGCACGAGCACCGTCAGGACCTAACGCTTCAAGGGCACCCTTTAGACGAGGGTATAATGATCCACCTGGAAGCCATTGGTCGACACGTGTTCCACCCACGCCCACTGAGATAAATCCAACCGGTACATCTTGATCTTCAACGATTGCATCACCTAGAAC
>CAYGQU010000406.1:2627-3193 GCA_964352045.1 uncultured Planctomycetaceae bacterium | reverse complement strand
GGCTGTCTTTGACAGCGGGAGGAAAGTCCGGGCTCCGTAGGGCAGGGTGGTGGGTAACGCCCACCGGTCGCAAGATCAGGGAATAGTGCAGCAGAAAGCAGACCGCCGATGGTTGGAGGCGACTCCAATACAGGTAAGGTTGAAACGGTGCGGTAAGAGCGCACCAGCGAGCGTGGTGACACACTCGGCTAGGTAAACCCCACCCGGTGCAAGACCAAGCAGAGGGAAAGAGTCGGCCCGACTCGATCAAAGTACCCTCGGGTCGGTTGCTTGAGGCGACGAGCAATTGTCGTCCTAGAGGAATGGTCACCTCATTTGGCTTTTGCTTTCGGGCAAAGTCAGATGACAAGACCCGGCTTACAGGTCCTCTTCGGTTTTTATTTTAAGATTTTGAATTTGAGAAGAGTCCCTCCGGGGCTATATCCTAGAAACTAAATCATCCTTCTTCTTCGTGCCCTTCGTGTATTCGTGGTTCAATTCCAAATCAATTGAAGTCAACATCCGCGCAGCGAAAAACCGCCCCGGCTGAAATCAACCGGGGCGGCTGGAAGGATTCTACCTATTCA
>CAYGQU010000406.1:0-2617 GCA_964352045.1 uncultured Planctomycetaceae bacterium | reverse complement strand
ATTACCGCCCGACAGCGCTGAGGATCGTTCGGCAATAGTTTCCGCGTGCCGCTTCCGAAAAAGCAGCAGTCCAGGGCACCGCTCTCAACCAAAGTGGTTTTTGAACGGGGAGTCAACGCCTTGGGTCGTTGTGGTGCTCGTCGGAGCACCATTGGCCGACACAGGTGCCTGGTTAGCGGGGGCTTGTTGGGCCGGTGCTGGGGCAGGCGTTGTGCGACGCTTAGGGGGTGAGGTTCGCTCGGCGGGGATCATATCCTGTTCGACCACTTGAAGAAGCTTCGAGATGCAAAGCTTGTTCATGCTAGTACGAAGGTCATGGGCCTCGGTCCGTAGATACTCGTGCATGCTCTTTGGCAGGCGTACCGTAATCACGCGGGTTGGCTCGGTTTCGGTATCAGCGGTCGCTTTGTTTTCACGAAGGCGAACCACAAGCTTTTGGATCTCGGCGAATTCTTCGCTACGCTCGAAAGCGGTAAGATCGTCAAAATTGGGGAACGTCCGGCGGGCTAGGCCATCAATGCCGAGCACCTCGCGGAAGAATGTTACCCAGTCGGGGTTACGACCAAATAGCTGTTGAGCAATGTTCAACAACTGTTGGTATTGGGGATTTGTGGACGTAGTAGTTACAGCACCATTTGATTGGGGGTTTGTTAGCACGAAGCCGTCTCCTTCCAGGCATTAAATTGTCGTGTGGGGCCAACTCCAGCCTCACTCGTTGCCAGCATTATCAGGTGCTGGCAAACCGAACCCGATAATCGTTGCACTGCTTGCACTTACAGCGAAAAGCTATAGCTGCCTAAATGCGGTCAGGCAGTGCCTGCAATTCGTGCATAACTTTTGTGCACAATAACTGGGCACGTCCGTGATTCCCGGTTGAGGGGGTGTCCACTAAACAAGTGGCAAGAAACTTTAGTCAAAAACACCGAGTTCCATGCGATTTTATGACTTTTTTCAACCTTTTTAGTCGGGCAAGACAAAACGAGACAGTCCAGTCTGAACTGAACTCTCTCGTTCGATCGGTTGGTAAGACCAGCCGTTGGTCAGGCCAGTCGAGCGAAGAGTGGCTGACCGGTCATTGTTAAGATAGGAGGTATTTGGCGAGTGCCGTACCTTAGGTTCCTCATCCAACGGTATCCCGAATCCGTTCAAGCAATTTCTTTGTAAGTCGAATCCCTTCGTATTCGTCGGGAGTCGATCCCTCCCATTCGATGCCGACATAGCCCGAGTAGCCCGCGTTGAGAACGGTTTTCATCACCCGCTCGAAATCGGTTTGGGATTCGTTTCCGTCGGCGTCAAATTCCCGGCTTTTGGCCGAGACCGCTTTGGCGAAGGGCATCAATTCTTCCATTCCTTGATAACGGTCGTACCAGACAGGTTCCTTTTCCCCCCAGCCGTTGAGGCGGAAATTGCCGAAGTCGGGCAGCGTGCCAACGTTCTCCCTACCGACACGGCGCATTACTCCAGCGAGCCAGGCCCCGTTAGAAGAAAGCCCGCCGTGATTTTCAACCAGAACGTTAATGCCAAACTCGGCCCCGATTTCCCCTAATCGGGCTAATCCGTCGGCCGCCAGGGCCATTTGTTCGGCATAACTTCCTGACGAAGCGGCGTTGACCCGAATCGAATGGCATCCAAGTCGTTTGGCCGCTTCGAGCCAGCGGCGATGGTTTTCTACTGCTTCGCCCCGTTTTGTATTGTCGGCATCGCCCAATCGGCCCTCTGCATCGACCATAATCAGCAAGCTTTTGACCCCATGGTCTCGGCACCTCTGATCGAGGTCCGAAAGATAAGCCTCGTCGCGAGCCTTGTCCTTAAAGAAGACACTAACGTACTCAACCCCTTCGATATCAAATTCCTCGCGAGTGATTTTCGGAAAGTCAAGGTTCGTCATCTTTCCTGACTGAATCGCCTTATGGAGCGACCATTCGGCCAGCGAAATCTTAAACGGGAGCACTTTTTCGTCATGAAAGGCTTGCTCGGTGGCCCAGGCGCGAACGGCGAGGGGACTCGTGATGATCGTCGCTGCCAAGGTTGCCCCCGCAGTGGCTAAAAACTGGCGGCGAGCTAAAAACTCGCTTTGAGGCGAGAAACTTTGATTTGGTTCTTGTTGCATAGGATGATCTACCAAGAAAGAAAGGTATCGAGAAGCGACTTGCCAAGCCGTAAGCAAACTTATGGCAAACTAAATTACCGGCACTGATAACGCTATTCTTATAGGTTCGGTGATAGAAAGCAGGCTGGCTACCCTTTTTGTTTACCTTTTCCTCTCGATTTGTCGCATTTTTCTTCCCTCCTTTTTTCCTCAGCCATTGACCCTACCGGCATGGGAGCCGAGAATCGCACCTTTCCGCAAGTGTTTATGCGAGCCGCTAAGCATTCTGCATGAAGTCGCTCGCTTGGCGTCCCCCACTATTTGGCGGTGATGCGAAATTTATGAGAATGTTTAATCGTCGACCGATACGCGAATTAGGAGCCCCCACCGATGTCAGCCCCCGCCAATGGCACCCCACTCACCATGAAAGAGGGCAAGCTCCAAACGCCCGATAACCCGATCATCCCCTTCATCGAAGGTGACGGCACGGGCCCCGACATTTGGCGCGCCAGCCAACGAGTCATCGAC
>CAYGQU010000405.1:0-3194 GCA_964352045.1 uncultured Planctomycetaceae bacterium | reverse complement strand
GTACTTCCCAGCCACGTTCTTTCTTTAAGGTTTTAGCCAATGCTTCGGCCGAGTCAGGTTCGCCGTGCGTTAGGAAGACTTGTTTTGGATCGAGCGGTAGATGCGATAACCAGCGAATAAGATCCTTACGATCAGCATGCCCCGACAGGCCGGGGATTTTTTCGATCGCTGCCTTTACCGGGACGTCGATGCCATGCATGCGAAGTGTTTCGGCCCCTTCTTCGAGGCGACGGCCACGGGTGCCAATTGCTTGGTAACCACCCATGACGACCGTTGTGCTAGGATTGGGTAAGCGAGCTTTTAGGTGATGAATGATCCGCCCACCAGTCATCATACCACTGCTGGCGATAATGATTGCGGGGCCCTTAAGATGATTTAGTGCTTTGGATTCTTCGGCACTTCGGCAAAGATGCACCGCGGGCCCCGCCAGCACGGGTCGCCCATAAACTTGCCTATTATTTTCATTGCCGTTGAGTTGGCTTTCAGTCAGGTCGTGGTCTTCACAATGCTCTCGATAGATGTCCGTTGCATTGCAGCTCATCGGGCTATCGAGATAGATCGGTAAATCAGGAATACGATTCTCTCCTTTAAGGCATTGCAGCAAGTAGATCAGTTGCTGAGCACGCCCAATGGCAAACGAGGCCATGAGCATGACCCCCTCTCGCTTGATGGACCGATGAACGACTTCTTCGAGCGCAGCCAAGAGATCGCTATCAGGATGATCACGGTTTCCATAGGTACTTTCGCAAATAAGGTAATCGCACGCGGTAGGGGGACTCGGATCGTGGTACAACGGGCCATCGTAACGACCGACGTCTCCCGAGAAGAGGATGCGCATTGGACCCTCGGTCCGATTGGGGTCACGGACCTCGATTTCGATCATATTTGAACCAAGCAAATGACCCGCATCGTGGAATCGCATCCATACCGATCCCGCAACGTTAATGAACTTATCCCGAGGCGATTCCTTGAAAAGTTTGACCGTTGCTAAAACATCACGTCCATCGTAGAGCGGCAAGGCGGGCTTGTGTTTCGAGAAGCCCTTTTTATTAGCATACTTGGCGTCATACTCCTGGATTTTAGCCGAGTCGAGCAAAATAAGCTCTGCCAACTTCGAGGTTGCCGGTGTGCAACAGATGGGGCCTGCGTAACCCTCTTTCACGACACGAGGCAAGTAGCCTGTGTGATCGAGGTGAGCGTGCGTTAGCAATATCGCGTCGAGCTCTCCTGCTTTGAATGGGGTACCTGCCCAATTGAGTTCACGGAGTTTTTTCAATCCCTGAAACATGCCGCAATCGATGAGTACCTTTGCATCGGGTGTTTCAAGTAGGTACTTGCTACCCGTAACCGTTCCTGCAGCGCCGTGAAAAGTTAGCTTTGTTTCCATAAAAAATTTGAGTTCTATCCAAGAATTGTGCGTCGTTAATATGACTTGCTAGTGGGGTTAAAGCCATGGTGTGGCCAATCCAATCGCAACAAACAGTGCGGCAAAAGCAACTTCCCAAAGCCAGTACCGTGCCGGGATGGGAGTTTTGCAATCGTAACAGCGGCCCCTGAGTAAGAGATACCCGAGTATTGGCAAGTTGTGCCGACGCCGAATTTTGTGGTGACAAACAGGGCATTGGCTAGGGGTGAAAACAATGTCATCACCGTGGGGGACCCGCAGCATGACCACGTTGAGAAAACTACCGACGCAGCCCCCCATTGCGGCAAGCCATATCACCACTGCCCACCAAGGACCCGACTCCAACAGGTAAGGAGTCCGCTCAAAATGACCAAAAATAGTTTCCCACATCAGAGTTGCGTTGTTTCAGTTATGCCAGTTAAAGCGAATCGTTTCGGTGCGACAGCAAAAAATAGCTGTTTTGGCTACTTCGGTAACTAACTTTACGAATCACCTCGTCGAATCGGAAGCTATGTTTCGTTTATTGGGCTGCTAGCATCCGCTGGGTATGCATGGCCAGAGTAAGGTAAATATACCCTATTTAACGCATCGGTAACCATGTTCGTAACCTCCGCTATCGACCGACAAGAAACCCGAGGTGGGTTCTCGTTGATGGAATTGCTAGCAGTCGTAGCGATTCTAGGGATCTTGGCGGCTTTGGTCGTTCCACGGATAGCGAATAACTCCGATGCGGCCAAAGAAAAACTTTGTCAACACCATCAAGGTCAACTCAATACCCTGCTCGAGCGGTACTATTTGCAGAACGGGACTTTTGCGACGGCTCTTACTGATCTCGAAGCGGTTGGTCAGGAATTGCTCCCCGATACTGCTCCCACATGTCCTGTTACAGGGAATGCCTACACAATTGACGGAACAACGGGGCACATTACCGAGCATGTCTTAAACGGTGCCCATTAAACGGAACCAAATCGACTCAATTTTATCAAAAAATTTGTTCATGCTCGTTTGATTAGATGAACTAGGTTTTCAAAGATGGCTAAATTTTATCTTAAATGATGTACTCCAGGGGAAATGAAATGAACAACGTAAACGCCACATTGAGCTTGATTGAAGACGCACTTGAAAGTGCTCTCGAAGACAACGACGTAACTGATAACTGCTCTAAGCAAAAGAACTGTGAAACGGATTCGAGTCGGTTTGAAAACGTTTCAGAATTTACATTACCAATGAGCGTTTAAGTTTTAAAAGTTACCAGCAAACGAAAAAGCGGCATCACTTCGGTTCATTGAACCGTAGCGAATGCCGCTTTTACGTTTATCAAGATTGAATTCTTAAATCGATCATGCCGCTAGCTTTAGACGCCCGCAAAGGCACGCAAGTCTTTCTCAACCGCATCAAGTCTTGCTTCGAGTTCTTCGATTGCATCTTGCATGTCGTGCAATTGTTCGGCAGGCGTGTAGCCAAAGAGATAGAACTTGATTTTTGGCTCGGTACCACTCGGTCGGCAGGCAACGTAGTTACCTTCTTCGGCCGTGTCGAGAATCACAAGATCCCCCGTGGGCCCTGCGAGAGCCGACTTCACGCCATCGACGGACTGTTCATTTGTTAGATAATCACGTAATCGCGCGACTTTCAAATCACCTAATTCGGTAGGCGTATTCGAGCGGAATTGTTGCATGACTTCTTTCATGCGGGTCATCCCTTCGCTGCCTGGCAATTGCACATTGACCGTTCGTTCGACAAGAGCACCATGTTGCCAGAAGAGCGATTCAAGCTTATGATCCAGCGA
>CAYGQU010000404.1:0-3240 GCA_964352045.1 uncultured Planctomycetaceae bacterium | reverse complement strand
ATTCGGTATGATTCGATACCGTCCCAAAGCTCGATAAGCTGATCAAATGCGAGAGAAGAAATATCCATGAATAGCAAACTAGGCTAAGTCTAAAGGCATTTCAAGCAGCTAGAGTTGAATATCGCCAAACAACGGACAAGCTGAATCGCTTTTACGCAGGAGATTAGATAGAATTAGCCAAATGCTCTAAGACTTCAGGATTGTATGGAAAGTCATTCTATCCAATCCTGAAGTCTTGATTGCCGTAAAGCGAATGGCTACGACTAGATTAATTGTCTGGTCTAATCAAAAAGAAACACCCAAGTCAACCTGTAGAAAAATCGTGCACGATACAATGGACGAAAAGGGTGATAATGGCGTGCATTCCATGAAAACCATGGAATAGAAATTGACCTATGCTTAGGGATTCACGCATTTCAGAGGCTTCTGACCTGCGTTAACCTGCAAGAGGTCGGAGATTCGAGTTCTCTCGTGCCCACTCTGTTTATTAGCAGTGTTTATTAGCAGTTTGACAAATATTATCGGCTAAATTTGGCCTAGGCCAATACACACTGTTGCTTCTTAGCGGCTTGGCTTAACGCTGCCAAGACTTTACTGGCGTTCGAGTTGGTATCTGTTCTTGTTGAACAGCGGTGTAAGAAATCGTTAAGCGGAGATTCCAGCTCTCGCCAATAAGCTGCTATCCGCGCGTTGACTTACTTATCGGTCCACTCACGCCGTTGACGGCTACTGGGGATGTTCATTGCTTTGCGATACTTCGTAACCGTTCGGCGGGCGACGGTGATGCCTGCTTCGTCGAGTTTTTTGACGAGGGCATCGTCAGATAAGGGCTTCGATTTGTCTTCGTTATCGACAATTTCTTGCAGCTTCAGTCGGACCCGATCCCAAGCGACTTCTTCGCCATCGGCACCCGTTGTTCCACCGACAAAGAATCGCTTTAGGGGGAAAATGCCTCGAGCGGTTTGGATCCACTTGTCATCGACCGCACGGCTGACGGTTGTGACATGAACACCCACCTTATCAGCAATTTGCTGCATCTTCAGCGGTTCGATTGCTTCGGGGCCTTCGTCGAGAAACCGAGTTTGGTGCTCGACGATCGCTTGCGATACGCGTGAGAAAGTGCTGCGACGGTGCTCGATAGCCTCGATAAGCCATTGGGCCGAATTGAGTTTGCGCTTAATGTACTCCCGCGTTTCAGCATCGGCACCCGATGCTCGTTGCAGTAACTTTCGGTAGTAAGGACTAACGTAAAGTGATGGCAGATCACCCTGCTCAAGGCGAACGACATACTTACCCTCGTCATCCTGATCGAGAAAAACGTCGGGCGTTACGCTTGGTACGGTCGATTCGCTAAAATCGGCACCTGGCTTTGGCTTGAGGTGGCGAATTTCTTCCCACGCTTCGTTAATCAATTCAATCGAGTAGCCGGTCTTTTTTGAGATTTGTGGCAAACGATTGTTTTCGAGGTCTTCTAAATGCCCTTCGATGAGGGTTTGCATTTCTTCATAGAAAAGCATGCCTGGATCGAGTTGTAGTAATAAACACTCTTTGAGCGACCGAGCGCCAACGCCTCGGGGATCTAGGTGCTGGACAATTCCAAGCGCCTTTTCGGCCAAGGCAATCTGGCCATTGCGGAAGGCTTCGGCATCGCCGTTGATCTCAACCGGCATGGGGGGAAGTAGCTCTTCGAGTGGTGTCTTCAGATAGCCATTCGAGTCGAGGCTATAGATGATCCGTTCGGCCATTAGCCGGGTCTCTTTTTCGAGATCGAACCAACTAATTTGGTGTTGTAGGTAGTCCGACAAGGTTTCGGGTCGAGCAACCATGTTGGCGATTTGATCGTGAGCTCGATCGGCGTCCGACTCCATCTGTCCTTGCGAAGGCCGACTTCGTTCTTCGTAATCGTCAGGCAGATTTTCGGCCATGCTAACGAGCCGCTCGAAGTCATCTTCGTTATTGGTTCCTTCATCAACAACGAGTTCGCGTTCACCTTCGTCAATCGTCGATTCAGCCGAATCACTTTGCAGCGAATCAAGGCGATCGTCGTTTGATTCATCGCCCTCGGTATTGTTGTCAACTTGATCGAGACACGGGTTGTCTTGCATCTCCTGCTCGATTCGTTCTTGCAAAGCAAGGATCGGGAGCTGGAGGATCTCCATCGACTGAATCATGCGTGGCGCAAGCACTTGCTTTTGCGCCATTTGCATTTGCTGTCCGAAGGACATTCGCATGATCGTCAACCTGGTAAGTGGAGTAATTGAATTGCCGCTAAGCAACTGCTGTACCATACTGCCGAGAAGGGAGTAAGGTCAAACACCATTTTACATAAGTCTAGCTTATATTTGGCGTTTGGGACTGCGATTTGGCCCGTTTGGGGGGCTGAGCAGACTAGATGGGGTGTGATTCACCCGATTCAATCTAAGAAATTGGAAAGAATGTCGATAATTACTCTCCCGGCTTCGCTCCTCCGGTGAATTTAGCCATCGCATCGCCGAGGCCTGGTAAGTTCAAGCCGCCGGTGATTTCTTGCATCGCTTCGGCCCGCAGTTGGTTTGCCTTTTCCTTGGCAGCGTTGATTGCGGCGGGGAGTAAGTCCTCGATCATTTCCTTGTCTTGCTTTTCAATCAGCGTTGGGTCAATCCGAACGGCAAGAACGTCGGCGGTGCCGTTGACATCGACTTCAATCATACCGCCACCTGCCGAGCCGGTGGCACGTTGCGATTTGAGCGATTCTTCTATGGCTTGCATTTTCGAACCAACCTCTTGGGCTTGCTGCATCATTTGCCCGATGTTTGCAAGATTGCCGAGTCCTTTGAACATGCTGTTTTCCTCTATGATTGTTTCTATTCCCGAATTCGATCGTATGTTAATGATCACGCGGCGGGAAGTACTTTATTTTTTCGGGTTCTACCTCGAACAGTTCCATCGCACGTTTTACGAATGGCTGCTCAGCAATTTCTGCCTGCTGTTGTCGTTTAGAAACACGTCGAGCTAGTGGTGGTGATTCGCTCGCCTGATGGCCAACGTTACGCTTCATTGCCGCAAATTCGTCTAGCATGGCGCTCGTGCCGTTGCTTCTTTGCGAAACTTCTTTACGCCTATCTTGGTTTGACTCCGTCAAATTATTCAGCGTGGGTTTTTCTTCAACTACCGGCGAGGGCTTTACATCGGGTTCAATGCATGGCTTGGCTGAAGTTTTTTGAACGGATTTACGGAGTTCTTGATCAGCTGTAGCAACGG
>CAYGQU010000403.1:0-3261 GCA_964352045.1 uncultured Planctomycetaceae bacterium | reverse complement strand
GCATCGACTGATCTGGGACACCGGGCACCAAATCTATCCGCACAAGTTAATTACCGGTCGGTACCAAGAGTTTGCCACGATCCGTACCAAGGGGGGCCTCATGGGTTACCCCAATCCAACCGAAAGCCCTTACGATCTATTCTGCACAGGCCATGCTGGTTCGAGCGTATCGACTGCACTTGGTCTGGCCAGTGGCGACGCGCTGCTTCGCGGCAACGAAGATCGTTGGAGTGTTGCCGTGATCGGCGACGGAGCTTTCCCCTCGGGTGTTGTGTACGAAGCCCTCAACAATGCAAAACGTGACGGCAAACGGTTGTTGGTTGTTTTGAACGACAACAAGATGTCAATTTGCCATCGGGTTGGTGGAATTGCCGATTACTTTGATCGCCTCCGCATGAATCGAATGTATTCAGGATTCAAGGAGGAAGTCGCTCGTGTGCTGTCAAAAGTTCCGGTGCTCGGCGACCCTACGGAACGGCTGCTTGCCCAAATGAAAGAAGCAGCTAAGGCAGGGTTCCATGGAGGCATGCTATTTGAGGACCTTGGCCTGCGTTACATCGGGCCAATCGATGGCCATAACATTGGCCTCATGCGCAAGTACCTTCGCATGGTCAAAGCAAGCGATGGTCCGGTATTGTTGCATGTCGTGACTGAAAAGGGACATGGTTTCAACCCTGCTGCTGAAGACCCTGTTACGTTCCACGCTCCGCCACAGTTCGAGCGTGAAAGCGACCGTGTCATCGCGATGAAAAAATCATCGAGCCATACCTATACGCACGTTGCTAGTGATGCAATTCACAAAGCGATGTCAGCCAACGACAAGGTAACGGTTCTAACCGCCGCCATGTGCCAGGGGAATAAACTCGAACGAATCCGAAACGATTATCCCAATCGCTTCTTCGACACCGGTATTTGCGAAGCCCACGCCGTTTCGTTCGCTGCTGGCCAGGCAAAAGTTGGTATGCGGCCAATCGTAGATATCTACAGCACCTTCTTGCAACGGTCGTATGACCACATTTTTCAAGAAGTTGCGCTGCAAAATTTACCCGTGACGTTCATGCTCGACCGTGGTGGCCTTTCGGGCCCCGACGGACCGACTCATCACGGTGTGTTTGATCTCGGCTACTTACGAGTCTTCCCCAACATGGTGGTGATGGCCCCTGGCGATGCGGCCGACTTACCACCCATGCTCGAGCTTGCCTTACAGCACGATCAGCCTTGTGCGATTCGTTACCCGAAAGAAAAAGCGGTAGCGATTGAATCGAATCGATCTCCACTCGAATTCGGCAAAGCCGAAGTTCTGCGTGAAGGGCCTGATGGAGCTATTTTGGCGGGAGGAGCTTTGCTTCCGCACTGCCTTGCTGCTGCCGAAGAATTACAAGCCACCGAAGGACTTAATCTAACGGTCGTCAACGCAAGGTTTATCAAACCGCTTGATACGGAAACGCTGCTTCCGATTATTGAAAGAAGTCCGTTCGTCATAACGGTTGAAGAGGCTGCCTTGGCGGGTGGTTTTGGTAGTGCGGTACTTGAAGCTTGTGCCGATGCCGGCATTGCCGCTGCTCAGCTCAAGCGACTCGGTATACCAGACCAATACGTTGAACATGGCGAGCGAGACGAACTGCTTGCCGACCTAGGTATCGACACTGCGGGCATCACACGAGCTTGTCGCGAGTTGGTCAACTGCGAGCCTAGCTCAACCCTTGCCTAGTCATCGTGTGCTAGCCGCTTAGTGATTCTTTTTACCCAACAAAAAATCGCAACAAGCACAAAGGCCAACTTGCTCGTTGTATCATTGAGGTTGAATTTGTTCTGACTTCGTCCTACATGCTTCTCTTGGTCCCTTTCGTATCTTCGTGGTTCAATTTTTCCTGAAGCTTTCTTAGTCCTACAAAGAAACCACTCCAACCCGAGGTGGCCCAATATTCGGCGGCTGGTTACACTACCGACATGACGAATACTGCCCCCCCCAAGGCCCTACTCCTTTACGATGCTTCGCGAAGCGATCTTCGGGATCGTGCAGAAGCTCTTCGGCCCGTCATTGAAGAACATCTGGAAGTCGTAGCCGTTGAGTCCGACTTGGAGCCACCATTCAAGCCACATAGTGCTGAAATTGCCATCACTATGGGAGGCGACGGCACGATTCTTCGTTCGGCAAGGCTCATGGCCTACGAACAACTTCCGGTACTCGGCGTGAACCTCGGTAAGCTTGGATTTTTGGCCGGCATCAACCCGGGCCATCTTGTTGAAGCGATAGGCCAGATCATTCGAGGAGAATACCGACTGGTCAATCACCTCATGTTCGAGTGCACACTGCTAGCAGCCGATGGAACGGAGACAACGCGGCTTGGACTGAACGAAAGTGCTATCCTTGCTGGCGAACCATTCCGTATGATCGAGGCTCATTTGCGAGTGGATAGCGATTTGGCGGCCACTTACAACTGCGATGGGTTATTGGTCTCGACGCCGGTGGGCTCCACAGCGCACAATCTGGCTGTCGGAGGTCCGATCCTTCGCCAAGACCTTGCTGCGTTCTGCGTATCGGCTATCAATCCGCATACGCTAACCGTCAGGCCTGTGGTCGATGCTGCCGATCGGATTTACGAACTGTCGGTACCCAATCCGAATCCAGGAACTACCCTCATGGTCGATGGCCAAGTGGTTAGCATCCTCGCACCAGGTGATCGGGTCCGAATCACGCGAAGCAAAGCAGTATTCCAACTCGTCGAGGTAACTGGTCATAGTTACTATGGCACACTTCGAGAAAAACTTGGTTGGTCTCGCGGTCCGCGCGACAGAAAAAAATTATCGTAACCCTACAAACTATTCACCCGCACCCACAGCAAGGAAGCCGTGCGATGCAACGACTTAATTCATTGAATCCGTTTGCGTATCCCCTTCTCGTAGCGTTAACGCTCCTCGGTCTTGAATCGAGCTTCTTATCGCAAGAAGTTTTTGCTGCCGAAGGTGAAAAACACTTGCTCCAATACCGCTTCAGAGCGGGCGAAGTCCTTCGCTACGAAGTCGATCAACGCAGTAGCGTGCGTAATACGATGGAAGGAACCACGCAAGAAGCACAAACCAAGACAGTTTCGACCAAAGCCTGGAAAGTGATTGATGTCATGCCGAACGGCGAGATTGAATTCATCAATCTGGTCGAAAAAGTGAAAATGCAAAACAAACTTCCTGACCGCGCTGCAATGACTTTCGATAGCTCGGCCGCGGGAGATCCGCCACCCGCTTTTGAAGACGCTTCACGTG
>CAYGQU010000402.1:1996-3262 GCA_964352045.1 uncultured Planctomycetaceae bacterium | reverse complement strand
TCGGACCAAGAGCCTTTCGCGACTTCTTCGCCAATTGCACGGCAGCGGGTCCAGCAAGCAAAAAGGGTAGGTAGCGCGGCAAGCAATTCGGCCGTTACGAGACCTTCGCCATCGGTGAGTTGATCGAGGCTTTCGCTTAAATTCTTTCGTCCGCTCGATAACAGGTCTTTCGTAGGTTTTAATTCGGGAAGGACGACCGACAGTGCGAGAGGCAATTCGCCAGCAAGGAGTTGCTCGGTAACAATCTGCTCTGGTTCTGTTTCCTCATAGTCGATCGCAACCGAGGCTTCCGCAGCGGTATGTATCAGCAAATCGGCCAATGCCCACCAAGTTGTTTGGCTGCAGTGCGAACTGAGACGAGGTAGGGCATAGGCCCAGGCAACTGACTCTCGGGCCATACTAACCGACGGCGGACAATTAGTGGCAACATCAATCCATGCGGTGAGTTTTGCTTCCAGTGTGTCGGAAGAACGATTAGCCAAAGCTTTTTTTATACTTTCCAGCCAATCGAAATAAGCGACTTGATCCGTTTCAACACCCCACGCGAGTGGATGAATCTTCTCAGAAAAGAGCTTCGTAAGGATCTTGGGTGTTTTTCTTGAAGCAAGGTGCTTTTGCCAAGCTGTCCATGCCGACACCGTATCCCCTTTTATCCAAGCCTCTTGTATTGACTTGGGAGTCGTCGATCGCCACAAGTCAGCTGCTTTGAGTTGCGAAAGCAACTTACGACGGCTGCCTGGAGCATTTTCTGATGTCGGTGTGTCAGCGGGGTTGGTCGTCATGACTGACATGGGGGACTTCCTTCTTGAGAGCGATTCTCAACGGGGCGAGCGGTGGGAGTAAGCTTTGGCGATTGGTTGTAAGGTAAATTGTAAGCTCACTATTTTTACTTGCGATTTGGCATCAAGCAATCGGCATAAATAGGATAGAATCTGTTTGCTGCTAAACATAACGTCAAACCGGCGATGACTCTTCATACGGGATCATAGCGTAGAAGATCGCTTCTTGCACCTAGGTAAGTTGACCGACTGCATGTGACATTTTTAGCAATGCATTTTCTTAAATGAGATGGAACGACGATGGCTGAAAAAATTTATTCCTATTACATGATGCCGACAGCTAGTTGGAGAGAATTAGGGTCTCGGAATCTCAATTGGCCATTGCTTGTTGCAGTAACTAGCATCTTGATGCTTTACAGTACGGATTGTCTTGCCGATCCAAATGGTTGGTGGCCGCGCGGCGCGGGCGGGGCGGGGGGGCGCAGGG